>DASZJS010000605.1:0-1665 GCA_035947935.1 Gemmata sp.
GAGTGGGTAGCTCCACTGGAAGCGATACTTCATCGCCTCGACGCCGGAGCCCATCGGATTGTCGGGCCAGACTGTGACGTTTCGCAGCGCTCCCGTCTTGTCGTCGTAGCGGGTTAAAAGGCCGTCGTAGGAGCCTGCATAGACGTAACGGGAGTCCGCTGGATCGGGGGCGATCCACCCACTTTCGCCACCACCAACTTCATGCCAATCCTGCTCGGTGATTGCACCATTATTGGACCGGCTGGAGATTTCGACAGTGGTATTGTCCTGTTGGGCTCCGTAGATATGGTAGGGAAAGTCCTGGTCGGTAACGACGCGATAGAACTGGGCGGTTGGCTGATTCATGATCGTGCTGAAGCTCTTGCCGCCATCGAAAGTAATGTTCGCTCCACCGTCATTCGACTCGATCATTCGGTTGGGGTCGTCGTTGGCGATCCACAGATCGTGGTTATCTCCGTGTCCGGTCGGGATGGATTTAAAGGTGCGGCCGCCATCGATTGAGCGATAGAAGCTTGTGTTGAGCGCATAGACCGTGTCGGCATTTTTGGGGTCTGCGAATATTCGCGAATAGTACCAGGCACGTTGCTTGACGTCGCGCTGATCGTTGACTTTGGTCCAGGTTGCGCCGGCGTCGTCGGAGTGAAAGATGCCGCCCTCTTCGGCTTCGACGATGACCCAGAGACTCCCGGCTTTGACCGGCGAAACCGCAATGCCGATTCTTCCGAGGATTCCCTTCGGCAGACCGGAGTTGCGGGTGATCTCCTTCCAAGTGTCGCCGCCGTCGGTCGATTTATAGAGTCCGCTGTCGGGTCCGCCGCTCTCAAAGGTCCAGGGCTTGCGAATGACCTGCCAGATGCTCGCGTAGAGCACTCGTGAGTTCGTGGGGTCGATCGCGACGTCAATGGCTCCTGCGATATTGCTCTTGAACAGAACCTTCTGCCAGGTCTTGCCGCCGTCCTTTGTGCGAAACACACCACGCTCTTCGTTTGGTCCGGCCATGTGACCGAGAGCGGCGACGTAGGCGATATCGGGATTCTTTGGATCGATTCGCAGCGCTCCAATCTGCTGTGTGTCGGTCAGGCCGACATGGGTCCAGGTGTGACCGGCGTCGGTTGACTTGTAAACGCCATCTCCATGAGAGGCGTTTCCGCGGATGTCACCCTCACCGATTCCCGCATAGACGATGTTGGGGTCGGAGTCTGCAACGGCAATGGCTCCCACGGAACCAAGTTTGATTTGATCGTCGGCGACGGGAACCCAGTGATTTCCGCCATCCACGGTCTTGAAGATGCCTCCGCCTGTGGCCCCGAAGTAGAAGGTCAGGGGTTCGGACTGGACTCCCGTGACCGCGCCGGAGCGCCCGCCACGAAAAGGACCAATCTGGCGGAATTGAATGCCGCTGAACGGCTTCGTCTCCTGTTTTCCCTGCTCGTGGCCGTCCTGCGCGAGGGCAACTGAAGGCAGGCTGGCTGTGAGGAGGAGTGCTGATAAGCAAAGAATTGTAGGTTCGAAGTTGCCCCTTACAAAGCTCTTCCGTGCAAATTGATCTGACATGGTTCCTCTAGGCCCGGGGGTGGATTCTGAAAACACAGATCAGTTCAGCGGAACATTGGTGAAATGTCTGCCGCTTTCCAGAAATTACCGGAATTCAGGTTGATTCAGCAT
>DASZJS010000606.1:0-18207 GCA_035947935.1 Gemmata sp.
CCGGCCAAGCCAGTCATCGCGCCAGAACCCCCATCGAACTTCACCGAAGCCCCCCAAACTCCCATCGAACACACGTTCGAGACCGATGAACCGGAAAGCTTCCAGGCAGGGATAGAACTCGCTACGGAGACGGGTGAGGAGACAATCCCAACCTCGATAACCGATCCGAGCGATGCGATCGAGACGAACGATCCGCTGGAAGCAGCCGAATCCAGCGAGAGCGAACCGAAGGCCAGGAAACCCCGCGCCCCCCGGAAGTCGAAACCGAAAGCCGAAGAAACTACAGCCGATTCGTCCGAGACACCCGAGCTACCTGCTGAAGGGAAGGGAAAGCCGAAGACCCGCCGATCTCGCAAGAAGGCCGATGAAGGCGATAACGCCGAGGGTGGAGATGCACCCGATGAGAAGCCGAAATACATGGGCGGGGCCGAGCGGCGAACCACAGCCGATGACGATGAACCGGAAATCGCTCCGTTCTTCGAGGATTCTGGCGGTTTCGACCCCGATGCCCCGAACGACCGATTCAGCGCGGAACCGGTTCAGCCTTTCGAGAGCGGGGACTCGGAGCCGTTTGCTGAGGAACTCGAGTCCGCTGAGGCAGAGGTCCACGAAGTTGCCCATGACCCAGAACAAACGGAAACCCGCCAGCCAATACCCGAAGGGGAAGCGGAGCCCGTTCGAGTTGGCCGGGGGTTCAACGATGACTTCGATAGCGGTCCTCCTCGCCGCGACCGCGACCGAGGCGACCGCGGTGACCGAGATCGCGGACGCGGTCCCAGTCGCGGTCCCAATCGCGATCGGGATCGCGATCGCGGTGATCGAGGCGGTCGCGATCGGGATCGAGGCCCGCGTGGCGCGGGCGGTTTCAAAGGGGGACCGAAGGCCGGTCGGGATCGCGGACTACCGAAGCCCAAGATCGAAGAGATCTTCAAGCGAGGCCAGGAGGTACTGGTTCAAGTCATCAAGGAAGCCGTCGGCACGAAGGGGCCGACGCTCAGCACATACATCAGCATCGCCGGGCGCTATCTCGTGCTGATGCCGAGCCTGAATCGAGTCGGTGTTTCGCGCAAGATCGAAGACCACGATGCCCGCAAACGCCTCCGGGAGATCATGAACACTCTGAGCCCACCGAAAGGTGTCGGCTTCATCGTCCGAACAGCGGCTGTCGATCGCGATGCGAAGGAGTTGCGGAACGACCTTGCCTACCTCCTCCGACTGTGGCAGGTGGTGGTGAAGCGAATCAAGCGGGTGGCGGGACCGGTCGAGATTTACCGCGAGTCGGACATGATTACCCGGACGATCCGCGACATCTTCACGAACGACATCGATACCATCTGGGTCGATGAGCCAGTCGCGTTCGCGCACGCTTCGGAATTCCTCCAGATCGTCATGCCGAAGTTCGCCAGTCGTATCCGCTATTTCGAGAGTTCCGAACCACTCTTCCAGAAGTACGGAGTCGAGGATGAGATCGCGAAGATCCATCAGAAGCGGATCGAGATGCCGCTCGGTGGGTCGCTCGTTATCGAACAGACGGAAGCGCTCGTGGCGATCGATGTGAACAGTGGCAACTTCCGCGCCGACAACAACGCCGAGGAAACGGCGTTCCAGATGAATCTGCACGCAGCGAAGGAGATTGCACGCCAACTCCGGCTCCGCGATCTCGGTGGAGTGATCGTCAACGACTTCATCGACATGCGAAGCGAATCGCATCGGCGCAAGGTGGAGGATGCTCTGCGGGAAGCCCTTCGGCGCGACCGAGCGCGAACCAAGATTCTGCGTGTCTCGCAATTCGGGCTTATCGAGATGACCCGTCAGCGAATTCGTCCGAGCCTGAAGCGGAGCATTTTTGCCGACTGCCCGCACTGCCGCGGTTCCGGGTTCGTGAAAACGAGCGAGAGCCTGAGCATCGATGCCATGCGGCTTTTGCAACTGGCGGCACACCGCGCACCGGGTATTGCGACGGTGCAGGTTGGGGTTCACATCGATGTCGCGCACTACCTGCTGAACAAGCGGCGAAAGGAACTCGCGGGGCTGGAAGAACGGGGCAAGATGGAAATCCAGGTTACCGGGCAGGTCGGAGTATCGCCGGACTTGTTGACTATCCGGTGTTGCGACCACAACGGGAACGAGGTCCGTCTCCTTCCTCCGGCCCCACTTCCTCGTATCGCACCTGCTCGTTTCTCCGGCCGCAATGAACGGAACGACCGACGCTATCCCCAGCCTCTGGATTAAATTGGGCACGGGCGGCAATTTTTCTCAAGGCGAGGAATCGAACAGGCTCAATTCCTCGCCTTTGACATTTTCAAACTACCGCTTTCTCTTGGTTGCGCCCCTTTTCTTGGACGCATTCGCAGCCGAATTCCTCTGCAGTGTCCGCAGGGCCGCCTCGGTCTCTGCAAGGATCCGTTTGCACTCCTGATGGACCGATGCACCTTGGGCAGATAGAACCTGCCGGTTTTTGAGCAAGCTATCGTACTGCGCCAGGATTTGGTCCAGATGAGGAGAATGGATTCGAGGGCGAACGTGGTTTGTCAAATACTCCTCAGCCATTTTCCGTTCGGCCGCGCCCTTGGACCAGGTCGAACGATGGATACACTCTCTCAACTTGGGCAAAGCGTAACGAATGCGGTTTTTTGCCCTGTTCCAAAGAGCCACGTCAGCACTCGAGGCATGGACCTTTTCTTCCACATGCAACGCCTTGCCCGTCGCGGCTTCCATTTCGGCCCGAAGGCCTTCCATACTCAAACGTAACGAATCCACGCTCGCTTCCACGCTCAGGATGGCCTCCCAACGGGCCTCAAGATGCTGCCATATTGCCTCAGGGGTCTCCGGTTCATTGTTCTCCGAAGGGGCAAAAACAGGTGGCTGTGGATTCAGGATGAAGTAAAGATTCAAATGGGCAACGTCCGGCGCGGGTGGCGAGAAGAGGTGACCGAGTTCGGAATCGGATCCGTTTGTGACGGAATCGGGAGTGCTTTCGTGGCGCCAGGTATCGACCTCTTGTGGTGAAATGCCCACGGCCTTGAGCAGGAGTTCAGGAGTCAGCCTTTGACCAATGCCCGGAATTTGAAAACTGCTCCGAGGGATGCGGATCTTCAGAGCAGCGGGTTCTTCTTCGGGTTTGAACCAGACCTCTGCAACCCGTTCTCCCCGGTACCTCAAAGCGGTCCATTGTTTCGAGGGAGGCTGTTCAGAAAAGTTCATTTGGACTTCACCTTGGAGAACAGGTTACTGCCAACGATGGGAATGCCCTGTCACGGGCCGGTTCAACGTCATACCAATATAAGTGTAAGAATTTGCGTCTAGCCAGCCTGTCTCGAATGGTTCATGGTTACTAAGAATTGCGGCTGGACTTATACGAAACACTCCACTTAAAAGGCTGTTGGGGGGTGAGGAGCCAACACAGGGACCCTTACAGCACCGCCTTGATTGTCATGGTGAACGTCGAGCCCTTGCCGGATTCGCTCTCGACAGCGATCTGTCCACCCATCGCATGGCATAACTTCTGACTGATTGCCAGGCCAAGCCCAGTGCCTCCAAATTTCCTTCCCGCCGATGAATCCACCTGCGTGAATGGCTGAAACAGCCGCGCGACCTGATCCGGCGTCATTCCAATCCCTGTATCCGTCACCTGTACTTTCAGGAAATCGCCTGCCGAGTCGGTTAATCGCCGCACTGTCACTTTCACCACGCCATTCGTGGTGAATTTGCAAGCGTTGCCGATCAGATTCAGAACGCATTGACGGATGCGTGTGGGATCGCCAACCCCACGGCCAAGGTCGGTCGGGCAATCCAGTTCGAGCTTGTTGTTGTTCTTCTTTCCCAGCGGCTCGACCGACAGCATCAGGTCGCGAATCAGGCTGGCCGGGGCAAACTGTTCCTTGGCGACCTCCAGTTTTCCCGCCTCGATCTTCGAGAGATCGAGAATGTCGTTGATGAGGGTGAGTAAGTGCTGACCGGCCGCGTGGACTTGCTTCAGGTCGGCCGTGTATTGCGGAAGGTTATCGGACTCCGCTTGTTCCAAAAGCATTTCCGAGTATCCGATAATAGTTGTCAGCGGGGTTCGCAATTCGTGACTGACCATGGCCAGGAAGCCGCTCTTGGCGCGGTCCGCTTCCTCAGCGGCCGCCTTTTCCACTCGCAAGCGTTGAGCCTCTGCATCCTGTTGATGCCGCGCAATGCCGACACCGACGGCAATCGCCAGGAGTTGCACCACCTGGGCTTCCAGCGGTCCAAGCTCACGTCCCCGGGTTCGCTGATTGCGAATCCCGTAGACAGCCCCGAGCACTTCGTCCCGGGCATCGAAGATCGGTGAGGCAACCACACCCTGAACCCCAACCAGACTTTCGCCGCCACCGGATGCTCCTGCTGGAAGATAGAAGGTGCGCTTTGCTGTCATTACCTGGGTGAGAATGGTGTGGCTGAAAGCCCGTCCCTGAGTTTCCGTTTCCTTCGTGACCATCGCCACAACGCGCCAGGTCTCTCCATCCCGAGTCAGCACCAGTCCAGCATCCAGCCCGATTCGCTCGACCAGTGCTTTTGCGGTTCGGTCGTAAAAATCCTGTGGATCGACAGCTCGCTGCACGGCGATCACTGTCTCCAACCAACCGACGATTTCATCGGGAGAAGCGGAGTCGCTCCGATCGATGAGAGGAGTGTGGACGGCGGTGTTCTGGATTCCGAGGGTATCGCCGCGAACGGGTGCGGCAACGGTTTTCAGGAGATTCATGCTAATCGGCTCGGCTTCACCCGAGTCGATGTCCACCACGGTTTCCCCAACGCCAAGCCGCACGGGAAGAATAAACTCGCAGTCCGTCCCGGGGTTGAGTATCGAATGGTTATCGACGGTGACGGGAGCCTTGGTGCTGAGGTTGAGTACTCGCACCTTTCGGCCGGTTAATTCCTCAAACCGGACGTGATCCCGGGATACAAACGCATCGCGAACCACCACTCGCGCCATCCCATCCCGACTTGGCCCCCGGCCAATCTCCAATGGGCCGGCTTTGTGGGTCAATTGCTGGGTTTCGAGCTTATTTGTCACGGTCACCGCGAGCATGGCCACCCCCCGCACAGTTGGCAAAGCCTACCCGTTGTACCCTTTGCGATGGGCGTACAGCGCAAACTCCGAAAGAACTACGCTCCCGTTAGCGTAACACTTGCGGCCGATTTTTGCGCCCGCGTATACTAATCCCACGGAAATGGGGTTTGGTCCATTGTCCTTGTAGGCCAAACAAAACGCACGGTGGAGGTGTTGATGCCCGTGGATAACCGTGTGCGGCATCTTCCAACCTTGCCGGATGTGCCTCGTGTAGAGACGGGTGCCGTGCAGTTCGGCGACGACTGGCCGGGCTTGTTCATCCGTGGCGACAATGCCCAGGCCCTGATGTTCTTGATTCGGCGGATGGCCGCCCTACTGTCAGATCACCCGGACACCGACGTTACACACGCGATGGAAGAACTGATGGGGTACGCGGAGATGATTGCTCAAGACGTAATCGTTCGGTAGCCAGTGGTTTTGGTGGGCCTCGCCCTGCTCCGCAGGTCTCAGTCCACCCTACAAGAGTCAAAGCTCAACTGCTTGAACGTGGGAATGTGTCCCATGCTCGGAGCAGTAAGACCGAATCAGACAAATTTCCTTCGACGGGAGTGCGCATGACGGCCCGGGCGGTCCACTGGCACGAGGGCATGTTCCTCCAGCCGCACCAGTTCCAGGCCGAGCACCGGTACATTACCGCCCGCTCTCACCGGTCCGTTTCGTGGCCGGTTCACCATACCTGGGGATTGCGTTCGATTCAGGTCGATACCGATGCTCTGACCAACTCCCGACTGGTCGTGCGATCGCTCCAAGCAGTACTCCGGGATGGAACGCCGGTTGCAGTCCCGGACGATGGGTTGCTTCCTGCCCTTGAGCTTAAAAATCTCTTTGAGCCCGGTCAGCCACTCACCGTTTTCCTGGCGTTGCCCGCGATGAATCTGGGCAAGGCGAATGTGGCCGATGATGCCCCGGACCCCAACGCCCGCTACCAGCTCGATACCCAGGAACTCGAAGATGAAAACACTGGCGTGAACCCCCAACCCATCCGGGTTCGTCGACCAAACCTCCGGTTGCTGATTTCCGGACAGGATCAGACTGGATTCGCCACCCTACCAATCGTTCGGGTCGCGAAATCCGCCCTCGCGAATGCCCCACCGGAAATTGATGTTTCGTACATTCCTCCGGTGTTGGCCTGCGATGCGTGGCCGATTCTGAACGGAGACATCCTGCAAGGATTGTTCGATCGAATCGGTCGAAAGCGGGAACGGCTCGCTTCGGCTCTGGCATCGCGGGGAGGAGCGTTTATCGGTGGAGACCCAGCCGATGCAGTTGCCGCGGCACATCTGAAGGAGTTGAACGAATCCTATGCGGTTCTGAGCGTCCTTGCGTTTACACCCGGTATTTCGCCTCTTGCTGCGTACACGGAACTTTGCCGGCTGGTGGGGCAACTGGCGATTTTCGACCGCACCGGTCGATGGCCCGCCATACCACCCTATGACCACGATGACCTCGGCGGGTGTTTTTACCGGATCAAGGCCTATCTCGATACTCTGCTCGACATTCTGCCCGAACCCGAGTACAAGGAACGGCCGTTTGTTGGTGTGGGGCTGCGGATGCAGGTTGCCGTCGAGCCAACATGGCTGGACCCCGCGTGGGGATTGTTCCTCGGAGTGCGATCTGAGATGGATCCCGACGAGGCAATGCGATTGCTGACCGTGCCCGGTCAGCTCGACATGAAAATCGGTGCTGGTGATCGCGTGGATGCAATCTTCCAACTCGGACAGGCGGGACTGCGGTTCGAGGCGTGCCCACGACCTGGCATCCTCCCGGATGTAGCCGGGGCACGCTACTTCAAAGTGAGCCGACAACCCGAGCGGGAATGGGCATCCGTACTCCGGTCGCTCACCGTGGCAATCCGGTTCAACGAGACGCGAATTGTCGGCGCAATCCAGGGGCAACGGGCCGTCACCGTCCGCGCAGCGGGCGGACTGACGAACACCATGCAGTTTACGCTGTATGCAGTGCCTTCGGGATGAACCTCCACCCCGTCGCTGACGTTCCGGGTTCGAGTTGTCTGTCACAAACAACGCAATGCGAGATCAACTCCTCAATCTGGTGAATCCGGTTTTCCGAACCGGACTACGACTACGGGATGACTGGTCCCGTGGCACTGGACTGCCGTTCGATGCGGGCCGGGAATTGCTCCTCCAGGCGTTTCGCGACCTGTTCGCCACATTTCAACCTCCGACAGCTTCTACGCGCAGCGAGGATTCTGCCAGGGCTGATCTGCTGGGTAGATCGGAGACACTGTCTCCAACTGAAAGTCGATATCTGGGGGTGGGGTATGCGCTGGCGAGTTGGGTGGATGAACTGTTCACGCTCAACTCACCCGTTGGATCGCGGTGGAACGAACGCAAGTTCGAGGTCGAATTCTTCTCGACCAACGACCGGGCTTGGCGATTCTGGGAGCAAGCTCGACTTGCAGCCGACCGCCCGGGCGACGATGACCTGGAAGTGTTTTACCTCTGCGCTGCGCTCGGGTTCCGGGGTGAATGGGTCGATGATCCCACCCGGCTTCGGGCGTGGCTTGGGGCGACCCGAGAGCGGTTGGTGAAAGGGCTGCGGCAGGAATGGGCTGGTCCGCCAGCCCTGGACCCGCCCGCTCGCGTTCCGCCCCGGTACGGCAAGGCTCGATTGCGGCGAATGGCCCTCGTTGCCGGTCTGGTCGGCTTGCTGTGCATTCCGGGCGCGTTGCTACTCATCGCTCGCCAACTGGGCAAATAAGCCCAGGTCGAAGGCTGAAAGCCGATGGCCTGGGTGTGCTGAGAAACGTATGTTCACACGCATCTGGAAAGCCCTGACTTCTCGCAGCCTGTGGTGGGTGGTCCTCTGGATTCTGCACATCGTTCTCGTCATCGCAATCGTCTTTGGCCTCTACGCCATCAACTATCGCTATCATCTTGAAACCGAGTTGCTTTCACCCTTCCCAAGACTCCACCAATACTGGCTCCCCCTGCTGTTCGTTCTGGTATATGTGGGAGGCTGGCTCGGATGGTGGTTCTTCAAGTTGCTAACCGACCCGCGAGATGGCCGATATCCGGATATTGATGCTGCGTGGTCGGCTGGACTTAAATCGCTCAATGCCGCGGGGATCGACCCGAGTGAAGTGCCGTTGTTCGTCGTGATCGGAAAGCCGCAGAGCGGCGCAGCTGACTTTTTCGCGGCCACCCAGTTGCCATTCACGGTTCGGGCCGAACCACGCACTCCCGGAGTACCGGTGCAGGTTTATGCCACTCGCGAAGCCGTGTTTGTCGCGTGCGAAGGGGCATCGGTTTTGGCCCGCCTGGCCGATGGATTTGCGACGCGGAAACCGGTTGCCATCGTTCCAGTGACTGCTGCGGGTGGAGTCGATTTGCTCGATAGCCCAGATCGGCCACTGGATGTGATTGCCGGCGAGCCGGGACCACCTGCCGTATCGAATGAAACAAGTGGCATGGCCAAACCAGGGCTCGAAGACTGGCTTCCTCGGCCTGGTGTCGGTGAGATTCCATCGGTCCCAAGCGATGAAATGGACCGCCTTGCGGCCCGGCTGAAGTATCTGTGCCGGTTAATTGCGGAACGACGCCGACCGTATTGCCCGGCTAACGGGCTGGTGTGGCTGCTCCCACTCGCGGGAACCGAAACCGATGCTGCTGCCGACCAAACAGCCATCGCCGCGCGGGCGGATCAACTTGCAGCTGAGGCAGGGTTGCAGGTCTATTGCCCTGCCGTGGCTGTTGTGTGCGATGCCCAGGAATTACCGGGCTTTCGCGATCTGCTTCGAGGTTTACCGGAGTCGCTGGCCCGGGAGCGGTTGCTCGGTCGCTCGTTCCCTTTGGTGCCTGGCGTACCGGCTGCCGAGCAGCCAGGGGTGCTGTTCGCGGGAATCGACTGGGTAGCTCGATCTCTCGTGCCTGGCGTGGTCTATCAACGGTTTGGAACCGAGGCCGAGGGCAACGGAGAACGCTGGTCCGCTGCGAACGCCCGCCTGTGGGCACTCACAGACGAACTCTGTTCCCGCAGGGGTACCATTACTCGCTTGGTTGGCCAAGGAATTGCCGATGGAACTGGTCGGCCCCCTATGCTGGCCGGGACTTATCTCGCGGGGACTGGCCCGGATGAACGCGATCGGGCGTTCGCATCGGGTGTTATCCAGCAGCTGATTGCACTCCAGAACAACGTCGGCTGGACAGCCGCGGCGATCGCCGAAGAAACCGACTACGTTCGGATGGCAACAGTTGGTTACGCGGCTGCCCTTGCGCTGGTGATTGCCGTTGCGACCTTCGGCTACACAACGTGGCGTTGAGCGACGAGAATCACCGAGTCGCGATTGTGGTGGTTGTAGGTTTCGATTTGAGATGCGATGGCGCACAACGCCACTCGCGCGGCAGTCTTGGTTCCCCTTCTGAATCATCATCGATGCCACCACGGACTTCACATTGCAGTGATATTTGGGCGGCCGAGCAAATTGTCAATTGTTTATAATTCTATTCGTTCAAGAGTGCTAGGGTTACTGTGTTGGCATGAATTGCTCAGTCATCGGGCAATAACTCGATCCGAAAAACTCTCACTACAAATTCTCAATTTCTGCAAGATATTATTCAGTAATGGTTTGCAACGAAATTAGTTACTGAAAGCCACTCGGCACCCCGGTTGCATCCTATATTCGCCGTGTAAGGAAGTTAGATAGCCGGAACTATCTGACTTCGGACGTGTCCTCGGGCACGTCAAGGGAATGCAGAACTTCCTACCCCCCTACTGTTCGGATGGTGCGATTGGCCTGGAACACCAATCCACAAACGCCGAGCGGATCTTGACCCGGTGATGGCTTTCTGATTTTCAGGCACTCATGTGGAAATATCGACCGCAAGCCTGATTTTCCAATGGGCTGTTTCACCGCACGCGACATTAAGTCGCGTCCTCCAGCGAGGGACAGAGACTTGGCTCCAGGTGAAGAATTGTCTCATGAGTGCCTTGGTCGAATGTCCAAAGTCACTCTGAACTTTCATCCCCAGGCCATGAGACCCACGCACTGGTGGCTATAGTGGCATCGGCTTATCTCCGATCTCGATTCGCTAGCCTGCGACGAGACAGGAGGAGCTGCCTGCCACACAAACCTCCCCCCAAGCAGCAAGGTTGAGCGAAGGGATGACCCTCCCGCCGCCAGGAACGCTGCTGGCTATTTCCCAGTTGTTTTGAAGTGTTCGGAAAACGATGGGGAAATCCATCGTGCCGTAGCCCGTTGGTCGGCTGTTGACCGACAGGTTGTTTGGACCGCATCAGAGTCGGCTCCCATCGCGTTTCGAGGGAGCAATCGCGTTGGGAACAACGCATTGTTTCACCGGGCTGTGGGGTGCTGGAGGATACGCAGATGACGAACGCGCGCCGAGCTGGAGCAACATCCGCTGCAACCTTGTTTGGGCTTGCACTGACCATCGTTTTCGCCCACGCGATTGCTCCCGAGTGGATTCGACGGGTAGGGCTTGATGTGTGGAATTTACCTTCAGCCATCGCCGACAGTCAATCTGCCGATCGGCAATCGGCATCGCTCAACGCGCAGGAGGATCAGTTATTCCAGGAAATAACACTGGGTGACTCGATCGCCGCTCAGATTGTAGCAGGGTCGCTCTCGCTTGAAGCGGCGGTTGATGAGATGGAACCGATCATGCGAAATCGAAGCGGCTTTGTGATCACCATGCAGCAATACTATGGCGTTTCATCTTTTCGTCAGGGCGTTGCACTGTACCTCATTTCGCGACTCTCTCGAATCATGAGCGATCCGGTTCAACGTGCTGCTGCGCGGACTCACCTCGAACAGGAATACGCCCGGATAAAGTGAGTGTCTGGTTCAATCGAGGTCGCCATTTTGTAGCAGATATGTTGAGGGTAACGGAACTCGAAAGAGTTCCGTTACCCTCAGAATGTAGCAGGGGTGGATACCACCCCTTAACCCAGAATCAATCGGGATGGCATTCCTGCTCCACATGTCGGATTTCATTCGATTACCACGAATTCATTGCAGTTGAACAACACCCGCCCGAGGGCGGGCAATCCGTGCTTGGCGACAACTGCTTTTGCCAGCTTCATCTCATCGGTGGTCGGGGAACGACCAAGCGCGAGGCGGTACATCCGTTCGATCTGTGTTTCGGTGGTGGGATCCTCCTTCATCGCACGGGCTGCAAGGTCGCGGGATAGCCGGAGTACCAGAGCATTGTTCCACAGTGCGAGAGCTTGAAGCGGTGTGGTGGTCACCTGCCGACGTGGCGTTTGCGCGGATGGATCGGGACAGTCGAAGGTTTCGAGGACGGCGCTGCGTTCGCCGCGGGGACTGAAGCGGTACACCGTGCGGCGATCGAACTCCGGGCCAGCACGATCCACGGGTTCATAGAATGTGGTGCCGCTGTTCTCGTAGGTGCGGACGTCCGCGAACCCCGGGCCGCCAGCTGTGCGGTTCAGCTTGCCGGCCACTTCGAGCATGGCGTCGCGAACCGCTTCGGCATCGAGGCGCGTAGGCGACTTCCGCCACAACAGCCGATTCTCGGCATCAATAGCCTGCGCTGCCTCGTTAGGTCTGGATGCCTGTCGGAATGCGGCAGAGGTCACGATCATCTTGTGAATCGGTTTCAGATGGAACTTATGCCGGATCAATTCGCCTGCAAGATAATCGAGTAACTCCGGGTGGCTTGGCTTGCCGCCGTTGTACCCGAAGTCGCTTGGCGTCTCGACGAGCCCGGTGCCGAAGTGATGGTGCCAAAGGCGGTTGACGATGACGCGAGCGAATAATGGGTTATCCGCACGGGCGAGCCACTCTGCCAGCTTTGCCCGGCGATCGCCCTCGGCAGCATCGGCATTCAGCTTGAAATCGGCCTCTCCTGGAATGGCAACCACACCGCCAGCGGTCGTCTCGGCCCGCTTCCGCAGCACATCGCCCCGGTGAAGAACGTGAGTCGGTTCGGGTCTCTTCCCTACCACCGCGAACACCTGCTCAGACACCAGGGGTGGTGGCAGCTTTGCAAGAAGGTCGGCTTTCTCCTTCAACCAGCTTTCGCGGCTGGCCCGCTCGGCAGCAGTAAGAATGCTCTGGAGTTTCTCGACCGATACAGCGTCCGCGTTTGGCCCGGCTGAGAATGAAACAGCGATTTCCTCGGCAGTCAGTGCGCGGTCATAAAGTCGGGCTTCCTCGATCTCCGCGCGGAGGAAGGGATTGCCCCCGCCGGTGTGCCGCAGGCCGAAAAGTATTCTCGATTCGCCCACTTTGAATGTCGGCGGCTTGTCGGCAACGTATCCCTCGCCATACGATTTGCCGTTGCGATAAGTAGTAATCCTCCCATCCGCGGCATAGGCAATCGCGATGTGAACCAACCCGTTCGTATCCGTTTCGTCCTGGGCAATGAGGTCGCGGGTGCGGTGAAAGGAGTCGCTGCCCGGCATCCACCGCTTCGGCTGGCGCTCGCCGAAGACAATGCTGTCGAACACCCCTCCGGTGTTCGTTTCCACCGTCATTGCTCCACCGCCGCGTTGGTCGAGCGTGGGAAGTTGCACCCACACTTCCTGCGTCTTCGCGGTCAATTCGATCTTCAACGGCGCAGTGATTGCGAACGCTCCCTTGCCATCGAGAATGAGTCGCCCGCGCTCGATCTTCGCGCTGTTCTTCAAACTTGCCATCAGCCCACTCACGGAATCGCTGCCATCCTCCTCGAACGACCACCGGGCGATGGGTTTCACAGTGAGAACGAGTTTGTCGAGCTTCAATCGTTGTTTGGCCGCGATGTCGAGATCGGCCAGATTGCGGTCCAGTTCTTTCAGTCTCGATTTCAACCCGGCTTCCAGTTTCAACCGCACCTCTGACGGCTTCGCCACCACTTCTCGCGGCCCGTGGAACACACCACTCAACGCCGCCGCCATCCGGTAGTAGTCAGTTTGTGTGATAGGGTCAAACTTGTGGTCGTGACAGCGGGCACACTGAACGCTCAGCCCGAGGAACGTCTGCCCGACCGCGGCGATGATATCCTCCAGCTCATCCTGCCGGGCGGTATCGTTCGCGGTCTTGTTGGAGCCGAGAACGGTGTTGTGGATGCCCGCGACAAGGAACCCGGTTGCCTTCGTGCTACTGGGGGTCTCTGGCTCCAGAATATCTCCGGCAAGCTGCAGCTTGGCAAAGCGGTCGTAGGGCATGTCCTCATTGAGTGCGCGGATCACCCAGTCGCGATAATGCCAGGCTGTGGGGCGGGGGGCGTTGCGTTCAAAGCCATCGCTTTCGCCATAGCGGACGAGGTCGAGCCAGTGGCGCGCCCAGCGTTCGCCGTATTGGGGACTGGCAAGCAGGTCATCCACCAGTTTCGCGTATGCCGCATCGGTTGGATTATTTGCGAATGTTTCGATTACCTCCGGTGGCGGCGGCAACCCGATCAGATCGAAGTACAGTCGGCGCACTTGAGTGCGTGGGTCAGCGGGTTTCGAGAACGCGAGCTTCTTCTCCTGGAGTTTCACCAGGAGGAAACGGTCGATGGCTGTCGGGCCGGTGTTGTCCGGCTCCGTGATGGGTGCAACGGGCTTTAACGACCAGAGCGGGTCCGCCGCGTGGACGAGCGGAGAGAACAGGAGAAAGGCAAGCGGTAGGGCACGTCTCATGTTACGAGTGTAACTGATCCGCCGAGAAGCAGCGACTGTGAGGTGAGGGATTCTCTCACGAATTTATTACTTGTGTGCGAGCGTTAACACACCAAATCAGAACTCTTGCCGTTTCGCGTCCCTGTGCGAAATCGTCAATCATCGACCTCAGCGTGGAGTACATCGTCTCAACCACTCAGTCCGCTTTGTACCCTTCGGGGAACTGCTTCACTTTCTTTCCCGTGATGCGATACAACGCGATGGCCGCATCCGTCTGCACAATGGGCTCGGGGTCGTTCAGCAGCTTCTCAATCTGTCCGACCGCAGCAGCGATTTTCATCCGACCGACGCCATCGATCGCGTTACAGCGCACCCCTAGGTCTTCCTTTGTGTTGACAGAGACGGCCATGAGATTTTCCCAGGTTTTCGGATCACCGATCTCACCAAGGACGAGAGCGGCCCATACACGAACGTCGGGGCTGGCGTCCTTCAGAGCATCGACCACTTCCTTCGGAGCCTGCTTAATCTTGAGGAAACGGAAGGCGATCACTCCATTCGTACGCTCTTTTACTTCAGTGCTCTTGAGGCGAGCGTAGAAGGGCTTGAGGAGAGTTTCGTCGTGGGTGATCTGGTAGAGAGCCTGGATTCGCGCATCGCCCAAACTCTCGTTATCCTTGGGATCAATTGTTGCTGGTAGGGCACGGAGCTTCGCTGCGGCTTCGTCGGCAAGTTTGGGGTGCCGTGCGGCCAATTCAGCGATCGCAAAGGTGGCGGCCCGCCGAGCACTCGATTGGCCCCGGATACACCCGCGCTCGATATCCGTCGTTTTGTCCTTCTCGGCACTCTGGGCCAGTGCCTTCAAGCATTTCTCCGAGCCACGTTGACCCAACAGTCTGGCCGCCTCGCTCCGGAGACCAGCATCTTCTTCACCGGTGAGTAGAGTCGTCAGAAAGGGTTCGATCTCGGAGCCGGGAATGGTCGTAGCTGTCTCCAGTATTCGACGCCGGAGATCAGCGTTCCGCTCCTCTTTCATGGCTTTTGCAATGAGGGCGAATTTGGCTTCAGCCTTTGGTTCCGAGGCAATCGCGTTCTTGAGTTGTTCGATGACCTGAGCCTGACGTTTCGCCTCCTCAGCTGTAACTGGCCCGGCCACAGAGAACACCGCACTGAACAAAAGCAAAGAAATTGAGAGAAGGCTACGGACCATAACCATGTACTCCTGTGACTGGAGGCCGAAAAAATCCATGCAGCCTTGGTTTATCGTGAGTGTAAGTCGCCACAGACCAAGTAGCTTGCGATGTCCACAATACTATTCTCGCCATTGACGTGGTCCTCTACAAGCAGGCGGCTTCCGTGTGTTACAAGGCGTTACAAGGGCGTACACCCTGCCACGCCTGGGGGAGCGGCCTTCAGGTAGCGAGATACCGAGCCTGAAGGGCTTGTTCGATCAGCCCGGGCGAAGCCTGGGCTTGTTCAAAACTTCCCAAAGAAACGCGAAATGTCGAAGTACACCGTGCGTTCCTCGCCCGCAGCATTACGCAACGTATGGACGTCGTAGTGCTTGCCCTCGATCTCCTGGAGAGCCTGTATGCCGGGCCGAAATCGCAGTTCCGCTGAATCCATTCGTACTCCTCGCCCACACTCCCGACGACGATTGCCTTCTCGTGGCTGGACCCATCGCGGCCACCGTCGCCTCTGCCAAACAAGAAATTGAACAACCCCATAAGGAACCTCCCCAATTACCGTCTCATTATCTCAAGGTACCTGTCCGGTTACACCCATGAACTGAGTAGCACGAAAATCCATGGGCTTCCCGTACCGCCCTCAAGTGACTTTTACTCTTGCCAACCTGGCTGCCCGGTAACACCGCCAGATTTCCTCGCTGTAGGGAACGGCAAGAAACAGGAACACGGCCGAAATGACGGTGAACAGATAGGATGCCGGCAACTGAGGGTTCTTCAAACGCAACCAGTACTGGCCATCCTCACTCCCCAATCCAACCAGAGCCAAGGCCTGACCCCAGTAGAGGCAGACGACGAACGACACCGCTGTAAACGGCAGCACCTCAAGAAAGCTGTGGACGTGCTGTTCGATGGGCGTCACGGTTCGCTTGGTCACCGCATAAGACACATCCCACAACGCCATCGCCAGGTGGATGAAGTACGCGAAGATTATCAGAAGAATGACGAGGGCGTTGATCTCCAGCAGCAAGCCCATCAGGATGGGAATGCCCAAAACTGCGATCATCAGAAAGTGCAGGACAGCCTCGTGGAGGCCGCTAGTCGCCTCGATCCGCGAGCGACGGTGGCAAAGGTAATCCGCGAGGCCCGGGATGATCCATCCGGGAACGAGAAAGTAGAGCATGTAGTTGTTGGCGATCTGGCCGACGTCAGTCATGGAAACTCTCGGCCCCCAAATTCGTTCGCGTGTGGATTAATTCCGGCCCAGCAGAGGTCGCAACAACAGGTGTCCGAATGGCAATACGCCATAATAGTCGTCCTTGAATCGCCGGTCGTAATGGTGCTTCTGGTGTTCCTCGGCTAGTCGGGCGAACTCCTTGGAACGGACCACCCACCGCAGCCACGATGGGGCACACACGACCCGCGCTGCTGCCGTCATGTGGTAGTAGCGGTGGATGACCTGGGTGAACACTGCACACACCGGCATGAGTGCCGCCGGAATGCCCGCGGCCGCACCAAAGACGAGCCACAGCAAGAACGCAATGTATGGCTGTGGCGTCACGAAGTACACCGACCAGTAGTGAAACAGGCATTCAATCCCATGAATCGTGATGCCGTGCCTGGTACACCGGAGCCCATAATGGACATTCCACCACGACTGATACTTCATCTCCACATGCCGGTGGGACTCTTCCGGCACGACATCGCCGCCTTCGAGGCGTTCGCGATGATGGTGAGCGTGGCGGTGGTGCGCTTTCCAGTGATGCACATAATGGGGGTACAGTAACCAGCGGAGCGGCCCACGATGCACAATTCGCCAGCGACCGTGCCAGATGTTACGGTGGATGAGAAAGTCGGCATGCACTGTTGTGGCGTAACCAACTAGTGTGCCAAATAAAATCAGGGCGACCACCGCCATCCGCGCCTCCTTGGCCGAACGGGTTATTCGCAGGCGTTTGTTCGCACGGCAAATCGAAACTTGTCGCCGCTTCGCGTTTAATGTGAAGCGACCAAGTCATCGATCCCGGCACAGTTACATCGCCAAGGTGGCGATTCTCCCCCCTCACACAATTTCCTCAAACGGCTCGATGCGAAGATCACAACGCATCCAGCGGTCACCTTTCCTGGGCAGCCAGGGGCGATGGTTGAGCATGGTGGTGCGGATCACTCAATCGCCATCGATCAGCCGCACCGTATATTCACCCGCCCCACGACTCGAAGAGATCCACACCGTATATCGCCCCGTCTTGGGCAGCTTGATCGCCAACAGGCTGCCCGTAGCGGCACTCCCTTTGTTCTCGGCCACCAATTGCACACCATCGGGACTGCGGAGGCTGACTATGGACTCGAATGAAGTGGAACGGACACTGAGAAAAACGGTTTGCCCTTCCTTGCCCGCGAATGTCCAGAAATCTATCGCGCCCGGCTGGAGCGAGTTCTGGCCGCGCACACCCAGTTGCAGTTCCTTGAGCTTCGTTTCCTTCAAGGCCAGGCGGAAATCGCCGCCGCCACCATCACCGAGCGAGGAGACTTGCAGGCGGTACATTCCCTCGTTCACGACCATGTGCGTGATGCGGCCTTCCCCGTCGCCATCGTTGCTGCTCATCCCCACAAGGCTTCCGTGCGCATTGTAAAGGCGCAGCACGGGAATGAATTTCTGTGAGGCAAGGTTGGCCTGAAAGAGTTGGCCGGGCGCAGCCTTGAAACTGTAGAACGCAGCACCCCCCACGGCAGACTTCCCTCGACCTCCTTGCCCAACTCCATCGGCACGCTGGGATCGCGCTCGGTCAGTGTGTACGAGGCCGGTGTCTCGGCCAGCAGTTGCAACTGGTATCGGCCCTCACGGCCGAGGATCGCAGCAAAGCGCAGTCGGTTCCCCCGGCTGGCGACCGGCAAAAACTCAATCTCAGGCCGATCCCCGGATCGCGCGATTCGCTGCTCGCTTTTCTTTTCTACCGGCGCGTACTTGAGTCTCGTAACCAAGTCTCCCTTTTTCTCCACCTCCAACACCCGGAAATCCCCCGGCTTGCCCTGGAAGCTCACCACATCCAGTTCGCCCTGTTGCAGGGTGCCCGCAAACTCCTTTCCGGCAGTCAGTTCTTGACGGCGGCCTTCGCGCAAGAGGAGGTCGTAGCGTTGGTCTGGCTGTCCGGAAACGACCAGGCAGCCTTCGCCGCCGTCCTCGATTAGAACGGTGCCAGCCCAGTCCATCATCGGGCGGCCTTTGAAATCGAGCATCTTCCACGCTCCGGAGGATGCGCCCTTCAACTGCGGAATAAGGATCTGATCCTTCGCACCCTGGAAGTAGTGATAACTTTTCCCCTCGCGATCAAATGATCCGAG
>DASZJS010000607.1:0-3010 GCA_035947935.1 Gemmata sp.
ACTGCGTGCGGCGGAACGACGGACGATCGATGGTGTGTGGGACTTCCTCGGCCAGTCACTTGATGCCTTTAGTCCCACCGAGTGTCGGAACTACTTCCGACACTGCGGGTACAACGCTACACCAAACTCGAAACCGCTCTAACGCCGCCCCGTCGCCAGTTGGGTTGGCTACCTTCACTTCCCAATCGCGTACACCGCCTTATCCGTGCGGATGAAGATCAAACCGTTTGCTATGGCGGGAGTGCCGAGCGTTTCCTCACCGAGATCGTTCGTGGCAAGAATATCGAACTCGTTACTCTCGGCTTTCAAAACGGTACAGACGCCCGTCTCGTTCAGGCAATAAACCTTGCCATCGCCGGCAATCGGCGATGCTGAGAAGGCACCTTTCACCCGTTCCTTGTAGAGTTGTTTGCCGGTCTTCGCATCGGCGCAGGAGACAAATCCCTGACCATTTGCCGCATACACCTTGCCACCATACACCAGCGGCGATGACATGCCGTTCTGAAGTGCCGCGGCTTTCCACTCGGGTTCCCCAACAACCCCGGATTCATTCAACTTAACCTTGCTCACCCCGGCAACGGGAAGATAGAGCGAATCGCCATCCAATGCCGCAGTTGGGATGCTCCCGGCCCCACCCTTGTAGGTCCACCGCTTGTCGCCGTTCGCGGCATCGTAGGATGTGAGTCCAGCAGAACCGGCAAACAGAACTTCCGTCTTTCCAGGGAGTTCGCGGACAAGAGGAGTGACCCAGTTGATGTCCCGTGGCCGCTCAACCTTCCACACATTCTTGCCATACTTCGTATCCACTGCAGCAATGAACGAATCACCGGCGTTATCCATTGGGACGATGAGCCGATCTTTAACGAGAACCGGAGATGACGCCATCCCGACCTGATTGGTGATGGTGGGATAATCGCCAACCAGCGAGCGATACCACCGCAGCGTTCCATCAGCATCGAACGCCACGAGATCGCCGGTGGCAAAGAGGGCATAAACGCCGGTCTCATCTGCAACCGGCGTATTCGCAGCCATGCACGTCTTGGGGTGGCAGGCTGTTCCGCCTGTGCCCTGAAGCTGGCGATGCCAGAGTTGCTTGCCTGTCGTGGCATCGAAGCAGAGAACGTGGAGGCGGTCGTCTCGTGTGCCGGAACTACAGGTGATATACACCTTGTTACCGACCACAACCGGCGATGAAACGCCACGGGCGGGAAGGGGAGTCTTCCACTTGATTCCCTTATCCTTCGACCACTCGGTCGGCAGGTTCTTTTCCGGCGATACTCCGGAGGCGTTTGGCCCCTTGAACTGCGACCAATCCCCGGCGATTAATGAGGCCGCATGCGAAAATGCCAGTAATGCAGCAAGAACGAAGCGAATCATTTCTTCTCCTCCGTGGTTTCCTTGCCTTCGGGAATGAAGCCGAGCTTGATCTGTTTCCCGGTATCGGGAAGTCGTTGCACAATGCCCGCGAGCGGACCGCCGGTTGCATCACAGACGCGCAACTGGAACTCCCAGTTTTGAGCCCAAGGTTCCGTCTGGTTATTCTGGCACACCTTCAGCACGATCACGTTTTCGCCCTTCTTCAAAATCCCCTTGCCGATATTGGCATCGAGTGGCGATCCGTGGTGGTATTCTTCTCGCTCGGCCAGTTTCTTGGCATTCAGGAAGATTTGCACGGAGTTAGGGCTGGCGACACGGATATCGCACGGCGTTTCCTTTTCCGCAACGACCACGGCCAGGGCATACGCTACCGCTTCCTTGTGTTTTTCGAGCAGTTTGTTGATGTCGAAGGTGCCGTACTTGTCGGTTGTCTCGAACATCTTCCATGTCAGTTTGACATCCTCTTTGCCCTTGTATGAGGCTGAGATGTCCATCGCTGTCTCAGGTGGGTAAGGTTTCAAAAAACCTTTGCCTGTGGTACTGTCGAATGGCCCGATCAAGGCGAAGTGCGTTACAAAAGCGAAGTGTTCAGTGATGCTCACCTTGCTGCCAAGTTCAGTCAGTTTTTTCGCAATAGTTTCGATCTGATCCTTGTCGCGGGTGTATGTGAACAGCTTCTCCAGATCGGTTTTGAGCGATGGTTTCGCCGCCTTTTCCAGCTTTTCAAGTTCGTGTTCGACTGCGGCGTGACGAAGATCTGGGGATTTGTCGTTGATGAAGCCAGGCAGCAACCGATCCTTGGCGGTGAAATCTTGAGTTGCCAGTAATTCGTAGGCCACTAAGCGGCCGGAGGCTGCAAACTTGGGATTGGTCGCGAATGCTTCGAGCTTGTCGGCCGGGAGCTTGCGACCCGCTGTTTTCTCGCCATCGGCGATGGCATCGATGGCCGTCCGCAGCCAGTTGGCGGCTGTGAGATTGGAGTCATCGAATGCTTCGAGTGTGGGCATGAGGGCAGCTCCGCCCTTGCTCACGACAGTCTTCCAGGCTGGGCCGGCATCATCGTTTCCCTTACCCTCGCGAGTGACCGCTTTGATCGCCGCGAGCGCTCGGGCGGTATCATCTTCGGCTGGTGCTGGGAGAGCGAGTAGCGCCACTCCAATCGCAACCACTAGGTAATAACGAACCCGCATATCTTCAGCCTCCTGTTGGCCGGAACGTGAACAGGACTACTTTCCGGGAAGAGATGGAGAAAGTCAACGTTGGGAGGTGGAACACTCCGGGTTCCAAGGGTGGAACCATTCATCCTCAAGCCTGCCTCTTGCGATACGTTCCGTTCCCGGATACCGTCAACCAACCCCGCCAACTGGAACCACTCCATGCGAATGCTCCTTGCTGCTGTTCTGTTCGCTGCCGTGTCTGTTGTGATTGTGAATCTCGATGTAAACGGACAACAACCCGACCCCAAGAAGGCTCAACAGATGTTTGACCCGCCCAAGGTCGCCAAGCCGGATGAGGCGACATTGAAGCAGATTGCCGAGAAGACCGAGCAACTTCGGATGGCGATTGAGGCGCTGAAGGCGAAAAAAATCGCCATCGATGTTTTGATCGATGTTGAAATCTACTCGAAAGCCGC
>DASZJS010000608.1:0-2038 GCA_035947935.1 Gemmata sp.
CCGCCATACTTCACCGCACCGCTGAGCAACAGCGGGTCACTGGTATCCTTGATCGTCTCAAAGCGGAACTGATTCATATCGGCGGCAGTCTTTGCCACGGCATCGCCAGCCAGCGCCTTGGTCAGGATCGCGAGTGGGCCAAACTCACCCCAACCGACCAAAGACACCGTCTTCGCATTCACGACCGATGTGCTAAACGCCACCAGCGTGAGTACATCGTGAACCCGATTCGCCAGCAACGAGCGATTGTAACCGTAGGTGTATCCGGCAAACCCCTTGTCCACCACAAACGGTTTCGGGAACGCGTTCTCGCCGACTCCGAGTACATCTGGGGCCGCGATTGCGAATCCGGCATCGATCAGAACCTTTGCGGCTGGCACGAGCTTACCGTTATTGAACAGGTGAGACTTCCCGCGAGGGTCCAACCAGATTGCAACTTTCTCATGGGAGAATTTCGGGCCGAACACTCCGACGCACGGGATGGCATCTTTTTCATTCGCTCGTCCGAGAACCGCACGAATGACGGTTGCGCCATCAGCCTTACTCTCATCCGGCCCCATGCGAATCTCAATTTCCTTTGGTAATTCATCGTTGACCATCGCCCGCAGCGCGGTGCCAACAACACGGTGAAACTCTTTTAGCGTCGCGGCATCCTTCGGGGCGAGTTTGGCCATCTGCTCATCGGATGTCTTGGCCATCGCCTCACGAAGTTTATCGACCGACAGTTCGTCCTTGGGTCGGGGGTGCTTTTCGTCGTAGACACTCAGTTCCTTGGGTGGAACAGGCTTGTATGGACCCTCTTTGATTGTCGCATCTTTGTCCTGAAGGTATTTCGCGAACCACGAATACATCATTTGTCGGGCATGGATGTTGTACTGGTGTCCGTACTCGAGCCAGGCTCGCGCTGCGACCTTGTCCTTGGCACCG
This sequence comes from Gemmata sp., assembly GCA_035947935.1. Lineage (GTDB taxonomy): Bacteria > Planctomycetota > Planctomycetia > Gemmatales > Gemmataceae > Gemmata. Next base: position 928 of record DASZJS010000608.1, read on the forward strand.
TATAGGCCATACAGTTCCTGGAGTTCCGGGAAGCCCTTGGTCATGATCTCCTTGGTCCAGTCGTTGGCAGCGCTCAGAGCCATCGGCTTGGGGGCGAAAAGCCCAGCGATCTCGACGTTGCCGGTGTTCACTCGCAGCAGCGAGCAGTTCTCGCACTTGCAACCACCTTGCATTCCGGTGGAAACCATGACAGCTGGGAAAGCACTTGTGAGCCGGTCGTCGATGGCCGCGAGCATGAAGGTCTGAGTCCCGCCTCCGCTTGCTCCGGTCATGCCGATTCGTGTCGGGTCCACCTCCGGAAGTGAGAGCAGGAAATCGAGAGCCCTGACGCTATTCCAGGTCTGCAACCCCATCGCGCTTTGGAGTCGGAGATCGGCCGCCGCATCGGTGAATCCCTCACCGTGTGGAATCGCGGTGCTGTCGGCAACGCCGACCATATCGTACTGAAACACCACGGATCCCATTTTCGCCAGCGTTGCGGGTATCGCCTGCATGAAGTATCGCCCGCGATCCATGTCCGGTTCGCCGCCACTTTTTACACTGGCTTCTGCCGCCTTTTCACCGGCATCGTGCAGCCGACCGTTTGTCCAGTGCCCGTGCGTAAACAGCACGCCGGGAAACTTGGATGGCTCGGTCATGACCGGGCGATACAGGTTCCCAGAGACGTAATGCCCGGGTGTGCTGGCAAAGAAAACCTTTTCGATCGTATAACCATCTCGTGGAATCTTTCCATGAATCGTTGGGTTTAGCGGCGTTTTCTCCGGCAGTGGCCAGAGTCCCGTCGCCACGAGGAGTTGTTCGCGTACCTGCTTCCGTCGGGCTTCCCAAGCTTCTTTTGTCTTAGGAACAACAAACGGGAAATAGCCATTGAGAGTCTTAGGGGCATCGAGCCGCGAATCGGTTGCTTTGGTTGTTCCAGTGAAAACTTTGGTTGGGTCTTCGCCCTCGGCGGCCCAGGCAATCGGGGTGAAGTGTGGGTCGAATACCGTAGGGAGGACAGAAGCAGCGGAAAGGGCAAGTACGTCGCGACGAGTCATCATGAGGAGGACTCCAATGCTGGTGAGAGTGAATTTGGCTTTGTGGAGCAGGGCAAGAGACCCGACAGTACGCC
>DASZJS010000609.1:0-5334 GCA_035947935.1 Gemmata sp.
CAAATCATCACGATCAACCTTGTTTTCCAGGTGTTTCTTTACTCGAAGAACTCCTATTCGTCCCGCAACTATCCCGCTCCTTACCCGGGGTTCTAGGGCGGTTCTAGGGCGGTTTTCTATCCAGTTGTACACTATTGGGCGATCTTCAGCGAACTGACTGCTTATAAGCGCTTGGTCGAGGGTTCGAGTCCCTCCGGGCGCACTGAATAAACCGCTAAGAAACTAGCGGTTTTTCTATTTCTTGCGCCTGTCTCTCTGACGTTGTTCCGATTTGTTCCCCCCTATTATCTACCAGCCTCGCTTTTTTGCAGTCCCGGGTCGGTTTGTTCGCAGGCGGATACCCAGCTGGATGGATGGCTTCATGTCCTGTAACTGTGTGGAGTTTTATTCGCTCTTAATTTCTCCCGCCAGCGATGGACGCGAACCTTCATCGTTGCTGACGTCACCCGATGGTCCGAAGCAATGCTCTCATACGATTCCCCATCGGCCAGGCGATTCTCGATCGCCCATTGCTCCGGGGTCAGCGCGTTGCGAACGAGAGCGAGTTCCTCGGCGAGAATCAATCGCTTCAAGGGCGATTCTTCATAGGTCGCCAGGGACTTGTTTTGGATCAGATATTGTCGGATGTGGTAGTGTTTCTTACCCCGATTGTGCGGCATTCGACCAAGCCGAGACTTGATAGCTTCGTTGAGCTCTTCTCCCCGTTTGATGGCCTCGAGAGTTTCGTTGAGTTGCTCTTCACGACCGAGCCCACGGTTGTCGACTCGACCGTTATGGGTTTCGCTCGAAAGGTCTGCGTAATACTGCCAGTGGTGGGAAATAGAGTGCTGTGAACTGGACATCGAAGCTCCATTTGTGAGGTTTCGGGCCGCGGAACTGTACCGGGTCCACCTTGTCTGCGTGAACAACCCTCATCGTTCGGGGGAACAGGACGCTATGCCTGGTCCAACGAGAATGTCGACGATGGATTGATGCGCTTGTGCTGCTCACAGATTGAGGCAGCAACTACAATCATAGTGGTCAGATTGGCAGAAGGTTACAAAAAAATCAGGCCGTCATGAAAATGACGGCCTTACTCAACAATTCTCAACTTGGGCTCAGACGTGCATGAATTGGGTTTCCATGACGTCCGACCATGCTTTTCGGAGGTTTCGGAACAATTGGGTTTGTTCCTCGCTTGGGTTACTGCTCGCCATCTGAGCTTGGGCTCGGCCGAGTGACAAGATCATCAGTTCGAGTCCGAGGAGCGCCTTTCGAGTAGACTCCGCCAAATCGGGTCCAATGCCCTCCTCATCTCCATCGACAGTCGTAATAGCCTTCTTGGCTAAGTCTGCGAGCGGTTGCCATACCTTTTGGTAGAAAGGGTGTGCCGTGTTCACCCGAACGATCAGTTTTCCAAACCTGTATTCAGTGTCGTAAAATGGAGCGTACTCCATGTGCTTGAAGTCGGTTAGGTACTTGGACGCTTTCACCCGCTCGAATGCTTGCTCATCCGTTTCGCCTTCGCGTTTCAAACTCACCGATAGACCACGGAGATTCTCCTCCAGTGCTGCAAGTTGCTCTTTAGTATCGGTCGGTGGAACCGGAAGCGCAAATGACTGAACCTTATCCGCTTCAGTCGCGTGCTGCTCGGCTTCGCTCGTCTGTCCGGCTTGTTGAGAAGCCGTGGCCTTTAATTGCTTGTCATTGATCAGCTTGCGGATGTTGGTGATGGTCTTCGTGAAGCGGTTATCATCGTGGTTGAGGATCGCATCAGCCACGTACTGTTTGAGGCGAACCCCTTGTTTGTTTGCTGCCACGCCAAATGCTTCGTCGGCGTCCGCAGTGAACTCAATCTCGACTCGGAGCCAGGCATTCGTATGGTGTTTCTTCAACTTTAAACGGGGTTCGGCGCCGATTTCGACTTCGCGATTGTTTCGCACATACGAGACAAAGTGATCGTCGTAGACGTGGAGTTTGTTTTTCAGCACATCCCGCGAAAGACTACTCCAGGATTGGATCGGAAGCAAAAACATTCGAACGCGGACTTCGGCCACGTCCTGCACCAAAGACTTGGAAGATTCAGCAATTGGCACCTTTACAGTCCAACTGTCGATCAGAGAGGATTTCGTTTCCGCGAGACCTTCAACCTTGGTGTGTCGAGCGGACGGCATCCAAAAGGTCGGGTCGAAGGCCTCGACGCGGCGATTGTTCACATACAAACGAACCCCCTTTTCGATGAAGCGGCGATAGATACGCCCTATTTCTTTGGTGGCATGCTCGACAAGGCCGCGATCGGTACTGAAAGACAGCCGATCGCAATTTGGCATGTAAATAATAGTACCGGATCTTCCGAGTGCCTCCTTCAGGTCATCGAACTCATCAGCAAGGAGATCCTGATCGTTGACTTGCTTGGGGAACTTCATGGGCTCGGTCAACATGCTCGCCACCTCAGACGGAAGTGCATCCGAAAGCTGAGGGTCTGGCAATTCGATCATGTTGTTCCGGTCGCGGCCGATCTCTTCGACATCAAGGGTCATTGAGTAATAGGCACTCGGTTCCTGCCACGAGTAAACATCCACGCTACGGGCAACATTAAGCGCGGCTGCCTTCATACCCATCCCGTAGCGCCCGATGCCGGAGCGATTGTCGAATCGGATCGAACCGCCGAAAGCCATCGCAACTTTGAGCAAATTCGGGGCCATGCCCTTACCGTTGTCAAGCACTAGCACGTCAATCTGCTGGTTCGGCTGCTTACCTTTCTGGCGGAAGTACACTCGGACTTCCGCTGCGCCAGCCTCGATCGAGTTATCGATATGTTCGCATACCGCCGATGTTGTACTGTTGTAACCGAGGTCGCGTAGGGAGTTGATGAGGGTTTGACCAAGGAACAATGGAACCTTGGCTCCATCCTTCAGGGCACGCGTGACGACCGTTTTGCCGCCTTTCGGCGCGCTACTTCCCCATTGGAGTGAATTGTCTGGAGCTGAAGCGGTTGCGGCTTCAGGATTTGCGGTTGGTTCCGGGGTTTGTTCGACGAAGCTCAAGTCAGACATGGCGGTTATCCCATTCATGGTTGTTGCGGCTCGCTATGAGCTGCGGAATGATGGGTCACAATGTGCGGCCCACATATGCTTGTGGGCAAGGAATCAAAAAGTTACACCAATTCCGAACTTCGTGCCAGGAGTGAGGGAGGATAGGTCTACCCCCGGAGTTGAATCAAGTGACAAGGCTGCAAGTTACTTCAATCGGAGCATTCTTTACGATAGTCCAATGAGGGTGTCGCGATGGCCAAGAAAAAAGTGCCCTTGGAAAAGGAATTTTACCCACTGGTTGCCGGTGGCTAAAGCGCCATTTCTTGTGCTTCAAACTAGCCATAAACAAGGGAATCTCGTTTGGTCGAATCGATGTGATTGGTATCAGAGACATTGGCGGGGATTTCTCAGGTGAGGTCGAAACGATCGCCGTCGAAGTCAAGCGGGGTTCTACACCGTTTGTGAATGCGTGCGGACAGGCCTTTGGCTACAGCGTTTACTCGAATCGTGTTTACTTGGCCGACCTTCGGGATCACCGTTTCACCCAGGATGACGAGACGACATGGGAGCGTCGGTTTTTTTGCCCTGACTGTGTCGATGTAATTCTCAAGCCGTTGTATGGTGGTGGGTCAAAATAAACTGGCACTGCTCCGGGAGTAAGAATTCAGGGCAAACATGTTGCCGATGGGTGGGCATATCACGCAGGGTGGGGATGGGAATCCAGCGACAAGATATCCAGTTGGAGAGACAGTAAGAATCTGATTCGCGGAGCGTGTGGCTAGCGCTCTACTCGAGTTGCGACATGTCGGATATTTCAGAATCATGTTGGCCAGACGCAAATAACTTTCCAGACCAATGTTAAAGTGGTAGTTTAGCACCGGCAACCCTGCCGCAGCGCTCTTGAGCCGCGGCATTGGTTTTTACAGGTGGCCAAAGAAACCGGGCAAGACAGGATGGCTGGCCAGGTTGCCGCGTTCCCGACGACCGAAGTTACGGTGCGGGAGGATCGTTCGCTTTGCCGATAACTTCGGAAAAGGCGGCATTCCCGTTACCGGAATCGGCGGGCACGGCATGAGTGAACAGTCTCCCTCCCTCAGCGACGGAACCCTTGAGCGTCTACGAACTGCTCAGGCAGACATCCGTGACGAGTACCTCGCCGAAAACGGCGATCCCTGGATCATCGGCTATTCAGGAGGGAAGGACAGCACCCTCGTTGTACAGCTAGTTTTCGAAATGCTTCTTGACCTTGCCCCCAGCGACCGCAAGCGGCCTGTTCACATTCTTTGCAACGATACGCTGGTCGAGTCTCCGGTCCTGATGTCCTACATTGACCTGATGCTCACCCGGTTGCAGACTGCCGCCGAGAGTCTGCACCTCCCAATCACCGTGGTGAAGACCACCCCAGACCCTGATCAGACCTTTTGGGTCAATCTAATCGGGCGCGGCTACCCTGCACCTACCCGGATTTTCAGGTGGTGCACGGACCGAATGAAAATCGCTCCCACGTCGAACTATATTCGCACACAGATTTCCCAGAATGGCGAGGTGATTCTGCTACTTGGAGTCCGACGGGCCGAGTCCTCCAACAGAGCGGTCACCATGAACCGTCACAGAAATGTGGCCGGCACGCGGTTGAACCCGCATGACGACATGAAAGGTTGCATGGTCTTCCGGCCAATTATGGACATGTCCACTGATGATGTGTGGCTCCTCCTGCTTCAGCGCACCCCGCCCTGGGGAGGGAGCCACCGCGACCTGGTCACGTTGTACCGCAATGCGCAGGGCGGTGAATGCCCGCTTGTAATCGACAAATCCACCGCTCCTTCATGCGGTACATCATCCTCTCGGTTCGGATGCTGGACATGTACGGTGGTCGAGAAAGATCGGAGTATGGAAGCGATGATCGATTCGGGCCATGAGCATCTGGAACCTCTCATGGAGTTCCGCGACTGGCTGGCCAAGTTCAGGAACGAGCGATCGAAGCGCATGATCGAGCGACGGGACGGGCGGATTGCTCTAATGGGCGACGGTGTCACTACTGTTGCTGGGCCGTTTACTGTTGAAGCACGGCAGGAAATACTCGCCCGACTACTGACAGTGCAGAAGGAAGTTGGAATGCCTTTAATAAGTGCGGATGAAATTGCTCGAATTAAAACCATATGGGCCGAGGATTCCGTTGAAGAGGCAAGGCGACACCTTAAACAACGTGAGCAACTTCGAGCAAAGGAGCAGACATGAACGGGATTCCGTTGTTCGAACAAGGAGAAGCGAGGGACGCCCTCAAGAAGAAGTGCCGTGAGGCAAAGATCCCCATCAAGCT
>DASZJS010000610.1:0-2656 GCA_035947935.1 Gemmata sp.
ACTGGTCGCCTACCATGTGTCCCGATGCTACGGTTGCGAGGGTTGCAATAATCCCACACGCTCAAGCTCGCTTCTGGCGACCCCGGATGGTCCATCGCTTCGGTCATGTGAAGGCAGAGATCACAATGGAGCCTGCTAGGCAGCAAGCACCAGTTCAGACAGAATGTGGGCGGTGAGGATCTATTCATGGAGACGATCGCTCAGCAACTCGCCCGTTCCGCCTGCGTTTCCGAGAAGAGACAAGCAATGCAAGGGAGAAATTGGGTTGTAGTATTTTTGAACGAAAAGACGATTGTTATCGCATTGCATGGCTCGTTAACGGAAGCAGAAAGCTCGCAGGTTCAAAGCCCAGCGGGTGCCGTCCGGGTTCGAGAGTTTCACCGGCAATTGTTCAAGAACAAATCCGCCCCGTTAATTCGCCAGATCAAGAGACTTACCGGCATTGAGGTGCTGGACTCAACTGTGGAATTCGAGCCCGAGACCTCTAGCGTGGTGCATCTCATCACGACCAACACGGTGGGGGAGGAATTCTTACAGGCCATCAGGTCACCCGTGGAAAGCCAGATTCCTAGACGCGATTCGAGACGACGACACGAAAGGAACGCCAATCGTGCGCCAACCAAGCCACTGGATATGTAATCCGGGGATAATCGCCCAAGTTTTACCAAAGGATATCAGGATGAAAACGAACGCGCAACTCCAGAAGGATGTTATGGACGAGATCAAGTGGGAGCCGACTACCTCGGTGGCCCAGATCGGTGTGACAGCAGCCAGTGGGGTTATCACTCTGACCGGCACGGTCGCGACTTATGCCCAGAAGTGGGCAGTTGAGCGAGCGGCTCAACGGGTGGAAGGTGTCAAGGGAATCGCCGAGGAGATCACGATCAAGCCAACCGGACTGCACGAACGGACTGACACGGAGATCGCAGAGGCAGCCGTCATCGCCCTGAAATGGCACGTTTGGGTACCAGCCGACATCCAGGCCACCGTGCAAAAAGGATGGGTCACCCTAAGGGGCACGGCGGACTGGGAGTACCAGCGAATCGCTGCCCGGGATGCCGTGTGCTTCATGCCGGGGGTAAAGGGAGTCTCGAACAACATCACAATCAAGCCGACACTCCAGCCATCCGCCATCAAAGATGCGCTCGAGAAGGCGCTGGTGCGAAACGCCGAGATCGACGCGGGGACAGTAAAGGTTGCGGCCGACGGCGGCGCGGTGACGCTGTCCGGCAGCGTCCGGTCCTGGAACGAGAAGGACCAAGCCGGGTCGGCCGCGTGGAGTGCCCCGGGTGTCAACAGCGTGCAGAACGATATCACCGTCTTGTACGCGTGACCGCATCGAGCTGGCGAAGGGACTCGCCGGTATCCCCTACCCCCGCACCTCAAGCAAGGAGACCGAGCAATGTCCGAGACCAAGAAACAGTCTGCAACCCTGGCCACCATGCGTGTCATTGAACTGGTTGGAGAGTCGAAGGAGAGCTGGGAGGACGCCGCCCAGCGGTTGGTGAAAAGGGAGTCTGCGAAGCATAAGAACATCACCGGGCTGGACGTGCTGCGGAGTACCGCCGTCGTCCGAGAGGGCAAGATTGTGGAGTATCGCATCGACGCCAAGATGGCCTATACGATCGAACCCGACCGGGGCGAGGAGTGACCGAAGCCTCTAGCGCCCACGACGTTCCGTCCGTTCAGGGCGGGGCGTTTTGTTCGGGCGGGAGCCGTTGGCGACCGCCCCAGAGTTCGAAACCGATCCATCTCATTTAGGAGTTAGTTATGACGAATACCCCCACGAAGCCGCTCGACGGCACCGTCGCCGGCGATACCCAAAAGCAGAGTGTTAAAATGACGAAATTTCAGATGAAGGTTGCACCCGATACGGTGGCATATGCTGACACGGAGACCCACAAGTTGGTAGTGGAGTTTGCCATCCCAGGAGCGCCATCGGATTCTATCGATTTGAAGATCCTGGAAGACAGCGTCCACCTTACAGCGCCAGCAAGGGATATCGAGTATGTTGCCGCACTGGCGATAGGGTGGCCCGTGAAGCCTGACAAAGCCGAAGCGACCTACGAGAATGGCCTGCTCCGAATCGAGGTTCCTTTCAAAGATCCGATGGAGGATGCTGTGAAAGTCGCCATCAAATCGAGTGGCGCGGAAACCAAGCCCAAAACAATCGCAGCTGGAGGGGAACTTCCGGCAGTTGCGCGCGTTAGTGGGAAGACACCGGCTGGCCAACAGCCCAAATCGCCAGTAGCCGCCCCAGCGTAAGTGGTCAGGAAACGATGTACCGCAGGCCCGAACATCCGGGCCTGACCTTCGCGTGGCGAAGAACGGTTACTGATGGCGATTTTACACGCCACTGGCACTGCGACCCACCGCCGCGCCCCCGCGGTCCAGACATAGGAGAGACCAGGTGAATGAGTTGGAATTGAAGCAGATCCGGCAGCAGTTACTGGGATTGGGGCGGCGTCTCCAGGGAGACGCCGGCACGCTGACTGCGGACGTGTGTTCTGGCACGGAAAGGGAGTCAAGCGGCAATCTGACCAACATTCCGGTCGAGGACCGGGCGGAAAGGGGCTCCGACAATTACGACGACGACGTGATGATCGGCCTGCTGGAACTGGAGTCGGACCGATTGAGTGAGGTCAACGCCGCCCTG
>DASZJS010000611.1:0-5792 GCA_035947935.1 Gemmata sp.
AATTACAGTCACTGCGGATCGACCGAGACCGTTGCTTGAGAGATCGAGCCACCGGAGCGACCCAATCCAGGGCGCTGTGACCAGCGCCCTGACCCCCTCGTTGCCAATCGCACAGGAACCCAGATTGAGCATGGTGAGGCGGAAGCCTTTCGCGCCTGCAAGCACAGCCATCCTTCCATCGCTCATGTCGGTCCCATTGAGTTCCAACCGAGTCAGTTGGGGAAACGTCTTTGATCGGGCAAACTCCTGCCACGAAGAAACCGGGAAACTATTATCGGCCAGGTTGAGGGTGTGTAAGTTGGGACAGGGTGGAAGACGACACAATTCCTCGAACGCATCCGTGGAAAGCGCGTCCTCCAACTCAAGATTGCGCAGCCTGTGGAACCACCCTCCGGTACACAGGGAGCGAACAGCCGCCGGGGTCAGGTTAGCGGTATCGAGCGATAGCCACTCCATCCGGCCAAGGTGTTCCGATCGACCAAGGGAGTCGGCCCCGGCCTCCCCAACAGGAAACGCTAGCGATGCACCCCTAAGGTTCCGCAAATGTCGGCAGTCGGCGATAATTCTGGCCGCTTCATCGACCGCTTGCTCGTCTGCTCTGAGCTGAATGGTGAGACGATCGAGGGCAGCGATCACCGGTTGTTTGAGGAGTTCGGCCAGTTCCGGAACAGCTATCCAATTGATGACCAACCACCGCGTTGGGACGATCGCGAACGCCTTTTCCAGCGCTGTGGCGAGTCGCCTCATGCGCTTGACATTCGGCCGATCATCTTCCATCACAGGCTCCCAGAACAGAAAGCGAGGAAATCCACGGGAAGTCAACTGCCACCAATTGCGGCCACCTAACGCATTCAGTCCGCTCCCCATCTTCAATTGTGGTCCGGGAGAATGTGCCTGCAACCAGAGCCGGAGTTCCTCTTGGCGGTCGAGCAACTCGGTGTACTCGGGTTGATCCGGACACGATGTTTCCAGCCTACACTCCAGGCGAATGAACTCGGCTTCCTCTTCGCGGCCATTCTCTTCCAGCCAATCGGCATACACGAGCCTCGGAGTGTCATCCTCCGGCTTGGCCACAATCGCGCGGTACAAGGCATCGCGGTCAGTCATGAGGCGTTGTGGAGAGTTAAGAGTTAAGAGTTGAGAGTTAAGAGTTCAGAAGAGTTGAAAGTTAAGAGTTGGTTTGGAAGGGGAAGACAGGAACAACACAACTCTTCACTCTTCACTCTTCACTCTTCACTCTCAGCCTGGGATCATTATTCCCGGTCGGCGTCTGAGGCGCGTGGCGGCGGCCTTCGGGATGCCCGTTCCCAGACAGCAACTCGCCAGCCTGGGTAACACTTTTCGGTTCAGGAGTTTTCCCGCTCCACTCCCGGTCTTGTTGTCGCCCATGTTCAGAACGACCAGATTGCTCAAGCTCCTCGGCCAGACCAGATGTTTCGTCCCGCTTTCCCCAAGGGCGCAGCCTTCGAGAATCAGCCGCGTGAGGTTGGCGAACCCCGGCGCTGTTGCAAGTACCTGAGCGCCCCGAATTCCCACTGGCAGTTTGCTCAATTCCAGATGTCGCAGGTTGGGCATTTCCAGGTTGGTCAGGAAACGCAAAACATCTCGCGCGGCAATAGGTCCGCGCGCGGTGTTCGTTCGTCGAAGCTCCAGACTCCGGAGCCCCTGGAGTGTCTTGCTTTCCGCAAGCGCAGCCAGCCCACCCGGCCCGATGGGGTTATCGGCCAGGTTCAAGTGACGAAGCTCTGCTAGTGTCTCGGAGCTGGCTAGCGTCTGGATGCCGGCCGCGGTGAGTTCGCACCAGGGGAGTTCGAGAACCCGAAGAGTAGGGGCGAAACTCGCATCGATGAGTGCCTCAACACCCGTCTTACGCACCTCGTTGCGGAAAAGCCGAAGATGCCTTAGGGGCCAGCGGCCGCGGGCCAGCATGGCAATATGATCGGCAGATAGGTGAGTTTCACTCAGATCGAGATGGGCGAGAGCAGGGAATGCGCTGGATGCGGCGAACCGTCGCATCGTGGCGGGGGTAGTGGCTTCAGATTCCTCACTCAGAGTGAGAGACATCATTCGCGGCATTGGGGGCAAATCGGCCAGCGCTCGCAAGCCATCGCCGATCCCAAGCCACAAATGCAAGCGGCGAAGTTTGCGAAACCATTTCGACCGACCGAACGACTTGATCGATCGAGCCGAAATCGGGTATTTGATCGTCAGAGACTCCAGGTTACCCAGATAAGGAGATCGTGCCAAAGCCTCGCAACCCGGCTCATCGAGGAGAAAGTCGATATTCAACCGGCGAAGCCCAGCGGCCCAGCGCGAACCGGCAATCGCCGCGATTGCCTCGTCCTGGGTACTATCGTCCAGGCCATCCAGATACAACCCACGTACCTGTTCAAAGATCGGATGTCGAGCAAGCAAGGCAATCTCATCGGTCGTCGGCGCTTCCAGTCCGAGTGTGCGAGCTTCGCACATGGTGAAGCCATCCTCCAGTGCCTCAACCAGTGCCTCAACCGTCTCTTCTGTTGTCTCCAGGTAGTCATCGACATTCACGAACTCTGGAAAGCCGCGGTGGCTGTTCCCCCACTCGCCGCCTTCGAAACTGGTGGGGCAATACAAGTAGCCCAGGTCGCGGTCGGGCTCGCGGTCGTGTACATTCAGCCATTCCGCAAGGTCGGCTTCGCGTTCGAGAAGTTCGGGGTAATCCGGGTCATCGAATGCCCCGGCAGCAAGCCGACACTGAACGCGGATGAATTCCGCCCGCGCGGAGGCACTTTCGGCGGGCGAGGGCAGTTCATCCGGCTTGTTCTCATCGAGCCAATCGGCATAGGCGAGCCGGGGCATATCCTCATCCGGCTCGACAATGATTGCGGCCCGGAGGGCAGCTTCTTCACGCATGGTTCCTCCGTCGCACCAACTGCGAAGCGGAGTGTTGCAATGGGCTCCGGCAACTCATCTTCGTTTGCTCACATCCGGGCGATGATAACCGACTCGGCAGCGTGGGAAGTCCGCTGGATGTGGCAATTTTCCGTGAAGCCATCGCCACAGATGAATCTCGATCATGCACCCGCAATCTCCGCCTCTGGTTGTATAGTCTCTGGGCAAGCTACAATATCAGCGATACTTGATGCAATCAAATCTCACACCAAGTTGGTCCTCGTTGCCCTTGCAGGCTGAATAAATAGGCCGGCAGATGAGAAAACACTGGAACGTGTACGGAAACCAGAAGAGATGGAACAATCATGGGCCTGGATATTGTGGAATTTGTGATGGATGTGGAAGAGTCGTTTGGAATCAGCATCCCGGACGATGTTGCGGAGCGCATCACCACTCCACGAAAACTCATCGATTACATCCACGGTCGGGTTCCGCACAAATCCACGTCGCTGTGTCTGTCCCAGCGAGCGTTTTACAGTATCCGTCGCGCACTGGTTCAACGTGTGGGGCTGCCTCGATCGCAACTCCGACCTGGCACGGATCTGCTTTCCGTGCTGCCCGCGCAAAATGCCCAGGCGGTGTGGAATGAGGTGGGGGAATCGCTGGGCTATCGCGATGGACGCTGGCCTCACCTCTACCGTAGCGGCTGGTTGACCCGGTTCTTCGTATCCGATCCACCGCGAACTCTGGGCGAGGTGGCCCGATCGGTTGTCTCATGCACCACCCCTGCACGCAAACCTGCCGGTGAGAGATGGTCGCGACCTGAGATAGAGGCAGTGATCGCTGGCCTCTTGCGTGAGCACTTCGACATTCAAAGGTATTCGCTCGATGACAGGTTTGTGGAGGATCTGGGACTGGGCTGAAAGTGAATCACCCCATCATTTCGCGAAATTCCTCGAACAGGTAACTGGAATCGTGTGGGCCAGCGGCGGCTTCCGGATGGTATTGAACGCTGAATACCGGCAATGTCTTGTGCCGCATTCCTTCCAGTGTCCGGTCGTTGAGATTGATGTGCGTTGGCCCCACGTTCGCTGGCAGCGTTGCCGGGTCCACCGCGAATCCGTGGTTCTGGGTGGTGATCTCCACCTGCCCCGTTCGCTCGTTCATGACCGGCTGGTTGGCTCCCCGGTGGCCGAACTTCAACTTGAACGTCTTCGCTCCGAATGCCAGCCCCAGCAACTGGTGGCCGAGGCAGATCCCGAAAATCGGTTTCTTGCCAATCAGGTTTTTTACTGTCTGAATCGCGTAACCCACGGCGGCCGGGTCGCCGGGTCCGTTCGAGAGAAACACCCCATCGGGGTTATGGCTCAACACTTCTTCCGCCGTGGCCGTTCCAGGTACAACGGTCACCTTGCATCCGGTTTGCGTGAGACACCGCAGGATGTTCCACTTCATGCCGTAGTCGATGGCAACAACCCGATGTTTGGGTAGTCTGTCCTGCAGAACATGCTCGGCAAACTGCCCGCACTTTTGCGTCCACTCGAACGTATGATCCGGCACAACTTCACTCACCAGATCCCGGCCCTCCATTCCCGGAAAGGCTTTCGCCTTGGCGATGAGGGAGGCGTTATCGAGATCGACCGTCGAGAGAATGCCGTTCATCGATCCCCGCACCCGGAGCCGACGAACCAGCGCCCGGGTGTCAATGCCTTCGATCCCCGTGATCTTGCTTGTGCGAAGGTAGGTATCGAGATCGCATTGGCTCCGAAAGTTGCTCGGAATGCGGGTCAGCTCGCGGACGATAAACCCGGCGACCTGAATGCCTTTTGATTCGCGGTCTTCATCCGTCGTGCCGTAATTACCGATCAATGGGTAGGTCATCGTGACGATTTGGCCGGTGTAGGAAGGGTCGGTGAGTACCTCCTGATAGCCCGTCATGGAGGTGTTGAAAACAACCTCGCCCAGCGTTTCGCCGGGCGCACCAAAGGCACGCCCGGTATACACCGTACCGTCTTCGAGAGCCAGTTTCGCGATCGAGGGCGTCATTACATCCTCAAGGTTTCATGACGAGGAACCCAAACCAGAAGAATCATATGAACGCAACGGTCGATCGGATATGATAGGTGGAACGAATTAGCCCGCCAAAACGTCGAAAAGATACCCAGGAGTGTAAACCCCTGGAAACTCGCCCCGCCCCGCCCACCCAACCATCGGACGCACGATGCCATCTCCCCTCGACCGCCGGAAGTTTCTGGGATCGGCTGCTGCGCTGTCCTTGTCAGCGGCCAGTTATGCCAATGTTTCCGGCAGCAACGACCGCTTACGGATCGGCTTTCTCGGGTGCGGCGGCCGGGCGCAGGCTCACATCGATCTCATCAACCGCTTCGCGGCCGATGGGAAGCCAGTCGCAGCGGTCGCGGTGTGCGATGTGTGGGATGGCCTCGAAGATGAATACGAGGTCCACTTCGGCGGAAAAGCCACCCGCCGCCGCTATGCTCAAGGTCTCTTCCCCTCTGCCCGCAAGTGTCGCCTCGACCCCACCAACAAAACTCACGTCACCAAAGATTACCGCATCGTTCTGGACCGCAAAGACGTGGATGCGGTCTGCATCGCCACGCCCGACCACTGGCACGGGCGAATGACCGTCGATGCCCTGCACGCGGGCAAGGATGCGTTCATCGAAACGCCGATGACCCGAACGCCGCAGGAAGCCGTTGCGGTACTTGATGCGTGGCAGCACACGGGGCGAGTGGTTACGGTTGGCGTGCAGTCGATGGCCGATGGCGTGTGGATGCGCGCGTTCGATCTGATCCGTTCGGGCGGCATCGGCCACGTTGCCCATGCTCAGGGTGGAGTGTTTCGGAACGATATCCGCGGACAGTGGCGGTTCTACCGGCTCGCCCGGGAAATGAACCCCAAAA
>DASZJS010000612.1:0-4529 GCA_035947935.1 Gemmata sp.
AACGTCGAGCAGCTACATCGACGTGAATTCCAGTCTTTTGCAAACAAGCCCTTACGGCACGATTTCTGTAACTGGCGAAGAAGCAACAGGTGACTCCAACTGTTTCTATGCTAGCATCGACCTGAATAATTCTGGGAAAATGAATCTCGGATACGCCTTAGACGGTGCCAAATCAGTTACCCTTAGCATCACATCGGGGGTTTATTCAACAAGCAATTCCACCATTGGTTTGTATATGAGTGGAACCGGAATTGCCAATACTCTCATAACCTGGACTGGGAGTTTGTACACTTATGGAACAGTAAACGAGTGGAACTTCTCGTCTACTGCAGTCGCAGAAATCAGCGGCAGCACTAATCTGACATTTAACAACGCCACGGAAAACTATATAATTAGTAACCCAAGTTCGTATGTTAACTGGAACTGCCAGACAGTTAAAGGAGCAGGCACAGTCGGATTGACCGACAACATCGGCACTTCCAATCAGACATTCTCAGTAACTGGACATGGTGGTCCGGTCAACTTCTTCACGACACCAGGTTTTAGTAAGGTAAGCGGGCAATTTCCACAGGGAACAATTAATGGAGGTATGTGGTTTGCCGGGGAGAGCCTAGGAACCGATGCGAATTTTCAGTATTTGCAATTTACTTGGTAGACCCAGTCACCAGATTAGGAACGGTCGCCGAACAGTGTAACGCTCTGCGCCGAGAGTCTTCAAAAACCATTTGAAAGTCTCCTCATCGGCCCTGATGAGGAACTTCCCCGACCTCGCAAAGTCGGGGACTCTTCGTAGACGCAATTGTAGAAAAATCTCTTTTGCTCTTTCGTCAGTTCCACAATTAATGATATGTAGTCCAAGCTTGGTCGTGCTTGGCGGGATACTGAATGCCATCATGCTCCAACCAAATTTTTCAGGCAAGAGTGACTTAAAAAAAGCTTCCTGGTCGTTCCAGGGTTCATAACTTTTATCCTCTGGGTCGAGATAGCCACCTGACGTCTTTAACACGATAGCGTATCTGTGGGTATTCATAAGATAGTGCATCACATGCCCAGGATGTTCTGCCCTCAATTGCAAATCCATGTCATACCTCTCCACGGGCGGCATCACGAGCCCGTGGGTAACCATTACTGAAAGGAGAGCGGCGGCGTGCATAGGCGAACCTCATAAAAAATTGTTGTGGCGTTGGAGAAATTCTAATTGAAACGCGATTCACACGCGACAGGATTCCAACAAAACGGCAGGAGACCGTAATTTCCCCTGAGAAAAGTATGAAATCATTGTTTCGCGTCCCGGCTTACTGGGTCGTTGCCTTCAAATCCACCCCTTCCCCCTCTCTGCTCACACTCGGTAAACTTCAGATGGGGGACCGTTCGGTCCCCTATGAGGAGCGAGCCTCGGCCGAGCGACTCTTCGCCTATTTATGGGTCACCGCCCCGGAAACACCCTGCCCTTAACCTGAAAAACCTGGAACCACTTTCTCTCGCACCCCGGAGTCCTCTCATGACCTTCTCTCGCCGCGAGTTCCTTGCTTCATCCAGTGCCTTGATGGTTGGTGGTCTGAGCCCATCGCCCAGTCCCGCAATTGATCCGATCAAACGCCCTTCCGACAAACCCGACATCAAATTAAGCCTTGCGGCTTATAGTTTCCGACAGTTTCTCGATTTGAAGAAGCCGACAATGACGCTCTTCGATTTTATCGACTTTGCCGCAGAACTGCCTCTCGATGCCGTTGAGCTGACCTCGTACTATTTCGCGGAAACCACCGATGCTTACCTGGACAAACTCAAGGCATACGCTGCCAAGAAGAAACTGGCGATCTCGGGCGTTCCTGTCGGGAATAACTTCTGCCTGAGCGATGACACCAAGCGCAAAGCCGAGGTGCAGAAGGTGAAGGACTGGACCGAACGCGCAGCTAAACTGGGCGCGAAGACTGTTCGCATTTTTGCCGGGAACCTTGAGAAGGGCGACACGCTGGAACAGGCGCAAAAGCGGGTGGTAGCTGCGATGGATGAATGCTGCGTGGTTGCGGCAAAGTCAGGTATCTACCTGGCCCTGGAAAACCACGGTGGAATCACCGACACCCCTGAACACCTGCTCGATCTCGTCAAGCCAGTGAAGAGCCCTGCCCTGGGAGTGAATGTCGATACCGGGAACTTCAAGACCCCGGATCCGTACGCCGACATCGCCAAGATTGTGCCCTATGGAGTGGTGTCGCAAATCAAAACAGAAGTCTATCCAAGCGGGAAGCGCGAGGATGCCGACTTGGGCCGTGTAATCAAGATCTTCAAGGATGGAAACTTCCACGGCTACGTGGCACTTGAGTACGAGGCCGCAGAAGACCCGAAGATTGCCGTGCCGAGGGCCATCAAGGAACTGCGGAAGCTGATCGGTTGACAGACTGACAAGGACACCATGAGGGTAGTTGTCAAATGGCACAAGCCACCGAGGAAAACAACTACCCTCACGTTAAGGCAGCGAGCAGGAAATGGCCTACCAAGTCTCCACCCCCTCCCTGACGGTCGGGGTTCGCCCGAAAACCAAGACATTTTCACGCTCCGGGCGAACCCCGACCGTCAGGGAGGGGGTGTGACTACCGACATCATGCAACCTTGTGGCAGATTACTTCCTGCTGTCCACGTTAGTCCAGCCCCATCGCTCCGAGAATCAGATCCTTCACATCGATCATTGGCACGGTCACGCCAGGACTTCTTCCATGGCCAATCAGAATCGGTCGATCGAGCGGATCGACCGCGGCGAGGCCATGACTGCCTCGAACAATGGAACCGTCGAGCGGAACCACATCCATCGTCATCCGAAACCCGAGCTTTTTTTGGATCAGCCGTCGGGCTGCGTGGAGTTTGGGGAACCACAGTTCCGGGTCGAAGAATAACTCACATGGATCAAACCCTGGCTTATGGTGGATGGCCACGGCCCGCGCGTAATCGGGGGCCAAGCGATCCTCGATCCAAAATGGGTACGCAAACCAGGCATCGGGCTCAGCGAGAAGAACAATCTCACCCGACCGCGAGTGGTTCAGATGAAATGCTTCACGCTCGGGACCACACAACACCCGGGCAACCCCGGGAACAGGTTTGAGAGTATCGCGGATGAGTGAGATATCGTCAACATTCGGCACGTAGACGTGGGCAAGTTGGTGGTCGCAGACAGCAAAAGCCCGAGATGAGAAGAGATCGAGCTGTTCCCCAAACGGCCCCTTTCGGACTTCCAGGAACCCGGCCGTGCGCAAGAAGCGATTTAAGTACACCGGCCTCGTCACATCGCAGTGACTGTATTCGCTCACGATCCAAACTTTCGCACCAATTGCAATTGCCGCATCCAGCAGCGGAGCGCATGAATCATCGAGTTCACGTGCAATTCGTGACATATCGCATCCGGCCACCCCAAACCTCTGGGGGTCATAGTCGAGATGCGGAAGATAAACGAGCGTAAGATCGGGCGTGTGATCCCGTAGCACCAGAGCCGCCGCGGCAGCAATCCAGTCGGTCGAGGGTTTCCCGGCCATCGGTCCCCAGAATGATGCGAATGGAAACGAGCCGAGTTCCCGTACTAAATTCTCGGGCACATTCTGTGGCTGGCCGGCAATTCCGAATACCTTGTTCCCATCGACTCCGTAATGCGGCTTGGGCGTGACGGAGATATCGACCGCCGCACCCTGATTGAACCACCAGAAGAGCTTGGCGATTTTGAGCGGTTGGAATCGAGTTTTGGCTCGAAGTTGGGCAGTCGCGTAAAGCGGCTCGGCCTGAATCAAGCGATTCGACTGCTGCCAGAAACGAACCTCATTGGTACTCCGATAAAGCCACCCATTTGCAACGACTCCATGTTCGTGTGGCAACTTTCCGGTCAGAATCGTTGCCTGGGCGGTACAGGTGACGGCAGGCAATACCTCCGGCATGTTGGCCACCCAGCCGGAGTCTGCAATCGCCTTAAGGCGTGGGGCATGTTCCAAAAGACGGGGCGTGAGCCCGACGGCATTAATCAGTACGATGGGTTGCATAAGGACATGGTACGAATGGTTTCGCCCGCGATGGAGATACCCGATGCTCACACGCAAACTTGGGAACTCGGATCTGAACATCACTCCGATTGGTTTTGGAGCCTGGGCGATCGGCGGTGGTGGGTGGGCGTTTGCCTGGGGTTCGCAGGACGATAACGACTCCATCGCTTCCATCCGCGAGGCAATCGATCTCGGTATCAACTGGATCGACACCGCGGCCGTGTATGGCCTTGGCCACTCCGAAGAGGTAGTCGGGAAGGCGCTGGAAGGTGTTTCTCGCCGGCCTTACGTGTTCACCAAATGCGGCCGGGTGTGGGATGAAAAACAGCAAATCGGTAAGCGGCTCAAAGCTGCGAGTATCCGCGCGGAATGCGAGGCGAGCCTGAAGCGGCTCAAGGTTGATGTCATCGATCTGTATCAGATCCACTGGCCCGAACCGGATGAGGATGTTGAGGAGGGCTGGCAAACGATGCTCAAACTCAAGGCCGAGGGCAAAGTCCGGTGGGTGGG
>DASZJS010000613.1:0-3547 GCA_035947935.1 Gemmata sp.
AATGGCACCTACAAGGGAGTCAAACTCAAACGGGATGGCGAAGAAATCCCGCACAGCATTTTCTTGCACCCACCCACCAAAGGGTCCTCGGAAGTCAGCTATCCGTTAGCGGGGAAAAAGGTAGCTTTTCGAACGGCCGTCGCAATTATCGCCATTGGGGATGATGCCCGCGACCCGGCCACCGCTACCACCTTTGAAGTCCTCGGGGACGGACAATCGCTCTGGATGTCGAAGCCGGCCACTAAGGCCAATACATACGAGACGTGTGAGTTGCAGCTCGACAAGGTCAAGAAGCTGACCCTGCGGGTCGCGTGTCCAGGGCCGAACACGTGTGCGCGGGCCGTGTGGTACGAGCCGATCCTGGCGGAGTGACGATACGTTCTGGTTTCGCTCCTCTCCACTGCCCTCCACGTTTTGGAATGATCCAATGAGCATCCGCATCCATCGCTTCCTGTTCGCACTGCTCACCAGCGTTCTCGCGGTCGGGCTATGCCCCGCACGAGCCGACGATGCGGACGCAGTGAAGGACAAACTGTTCCAGGCAAAGAAGGACTACGATGCAGAGGTGCAGAAGTTCAAGAAGGCCATCACCGATCTGCTCGACAAGCGTGAAGACGATGCGCGAAAGGCGGGGAACAAAAAGTCAGTGGACCAGATCAAGGCCGAACGAGCCGCCTTTGAGAAGACCGGCGAACCCCCTCAAGTGGTTCCGGCCACGATCCGGGACTCCATAACCACAGCCAGAACGAAACTCGACAAGGCGTACACTGCGGCCATTAAGGAATACATCCGCCTCAAGATGGATGATGCGGCGGGGGTAACTGAGAAGGAGCAGCACGAGTTCCAACTCTCCTCATCATTCGCATTTGGCAAAAGGAACTATCTGGTAACGCTGAAATACTCCGATTTGAAGATCGTAAACCCCACCGGATTTTCAACCAACGGCACAGATGCCCTCTCGGGGCAGAAACTCAAACGGGATGGGGAAGAAATTCCACATAGCATTTTTTTTGTGCCTCCCCCCAATGATTTCTCTGAAGTCAGTTATCCGTTAGTGGGGAAAAAGGTAGCTTTTCGATCGACTGTGGGAGTCACGAGGATTGGGGATGATGCCCGCGACCCCGCCACCGCTCTGACCTTTGAAGTCTTGGGGGATGGCAAATCGCTGTGGAAGTCGAAGCCGGTCGCGAAACTCGATATGTACGAGACGTGCGAGTTGAAGATCGACAAGGTCAAGACACTGACCCTGCGGGTGAGTTGTCCAGGTCCCAACACGTTTGCGCGTGCCATGTGGTACGAGCCGATCCTTGTCGAGTGACGATATGCTCTGGCTTCGTACCCTCCAAGTCTCAGTGTGATCCGATGAACATTCGCGCCCATCGCTTCCTGTTCGCACTGCTCACTGGCGCTCTCGTGGTGGGGATTTCCGCAGCGCGAGCCGACGATGTGGAGGCAGTGAAGGACAAGCTCTTCCAGGCGAAGAAGGACTACGATGCACAATTACAGAAGTTCAAGAAGGCGATCACAGAGACGCTCGACAAGCATGAAGAGGATGCGCGAAAGGCCGGAAACAAAAAGATAGTGGACCAGATCAAGACCGAACGGGAAGCGTTCGAAAAGAGCGGAGAACTCCCGCCAATACTCCCAACCACGACTCGGGATATCGCCATCGCAGCCAGGACGAAACTCGATAAGGCTTACACAATCGCCGCAAAAGAATACCTCCGCCTCAAGATGGATGATGCGGTTGAAGCAACCGAAAAGGAACGAAAGGAGTTTCTCGTCATCTCCTCGCAATTGCTGGGCAAGAAGCATCTGGAAGACCTGTATCCAGTCGGAACTTTCTTGACGGGGCAACTGAAATGGAGTGGCGATCCCGGCAATCACAATTACCTGATCGTCATCACCGAACGGTCGGGAACATCATTCAAGGGAATAGCGCGGCTGGACTACGGCCCCTCCGGCGACCCGAAGAGGAAAACGATTTACGACATTGAGGGTGAGGCAAACGGACTCAACTTCAAATACAAGGGCGATCTGGGAGGCTTGAATGAAGTTGAGGGGAAATGGGTCAAGGATGGCATCCAGATTAGCGCCTCGGCTGCCAACGGCGGCACATTATCGGGCACTCTCCAACTGAAAAAGCCCTGAGCAGAAGACAGGAGATTGGAAGATCACCAGAACTTTGACACTTCCCGCTGGATGCGACAGTTTGCATTGGAGAGATTGGCAGTAGTTGAGAAAGTACAGTCTTTACCCCGAAAGGGGTTGTAATCTCAAAGCCCAGGGTTGCGAGGCTTGGCGAGCTACCCTGGGTACATCGGCACCCCCCGATTACCCCGATAGGGTTGCATCACGTAGAAGTTTGATGCAACGCCTTCGGCGTAGATCATCTTGGTACCAATTGACCCAGGGTAGCTCGCCGAGCCTCGCAACCCTGGGCTTTGTGATACAACGCCTTCGGCGTAGAGTCCCACCCCTGAAAGCCTGTCGCGTTCAGCGAGAAGAGTTGAACTTATTCTGAATTCCTGTCTCCTGGCCGATGAGAATCAAGGTGTAACACCTGTCGGTAAATCGAATCGCCAGAGCTTTCCCGATTTCGCATCGTGTACGAGCAGGGTCTCGCCGCGATCCGCGAGCGTGAACGTCGGGATGGATCGCTTGGTCGGCACCTTCGCCCGTGCAATCACGTCTCCCTTCGGAACCGTCACCACATCGATAATTGCCTCATCCCCCGTGAATGCTCGGAGTACTCCTGCCCGGCGGCCATCTTCCGAGAGAACGACTGGCGAGTTCTCGTGATAGGCGTTGTCGAAGCGGTGGATCACCTCACCCGTTTTCCCATCGACGAGGCACGGACCCGATTCCGTCGGACTTTTCGCTGGGCCGTTGTATCCGATCACACGTCCGTCCCCCGAGATTGTTGTCACTGTATGGGATCGTCCCTTCGCGGGAGGGCCGTAGTCCCACTCCCCATCGGGCTCGCCGTAAGGACGTTTGAACCAACGGAATCGACCGTTCGTTTCCGCGACAAGAAGGCGGGATGAGGTCGTTGTGAAGTGGGTTGATCCGCCCGTCCACTCCGTCGTCAGGAGCATTTTTTCACTGAGGACCGTCTTTCCACTCTTGTTGTCGAGGACGCAAAATGGAACAGAGGGGGATTCGCCGCCGGAGAGGCTGCAACGAGCAATGACGAGATACCGCCCATCGGGCGACAAATGAACGCAAGTGTGTATCGCTTTCCCGGTACCAGGAGCAATCTGCGGGACGGGGTATTTCTCCCCGATTTTTCCCGTCTTTAACTCCCAACTGAGAACCTCCGTCTCATCGGGCAAACATTTCGCGACACGACCACCATCCAGGGGGCAGAAGCTATTTCCCCCTGTCAGACCGAACCAGGCGAACGATATCGGGCGTTTCATCCCGTTGGCGAAATCGAGAGTCAACAACGAAGTCCGCTCGTTGCCTACAAGAATGATCGGGGATTCTGGATCGCGGTACAGTTTGGCGGGAGCACCTTCGGTATCCACCGGCGTGACCCAACTGG
>DASZJS010000614.1:0-4998 GCA_035947935.1 Gemmata sp.
TGTCGAGCAGCAAGGTATCCACATCCCCTGCCACCTCTACAGCTTTTCCACTCTTGGCGATCAGGTTTGCCCGGAGTGCGCGATCCATCCCAGCGATTCCGATCGCCGCGAGCAGAGCACCAATCGTTGTTGGGATCAGGCAGACCAACAACGCTACGAGTGTCGGGATGTCCGTACCAAGACTCTTGAGTTCTGCGGCTCCGACATAATCCTTCATGTAGTCCTCAGCATGTGCCGCCATCGGCCACAAGGCGACGACCACAATCAGGAAAATCAACGTGAACGCGGACAACACCAGCGAGAGTGCAATCTCGTTCGGAGTTCGCTGGCGGCTTGCTCCCTCAACCAGAGCGATCATCCGGTCGAGAAAGGACCGCCCCGGTGGTGCTGTGATCCGCACAATGATCCGATCGGAAAGTACCCGCGTGCCACCCGTTACCCCAGATCGATCACCACCCGCTTCGCGAACAACAGGTGCGGACTCTCCGGTGATTGCCGATTCATCGACGCTTGCCACGCCAGCCACAATCTCACCATCGCCTGGAATGTATTCTCCTGTCTCCACCATCACGAGATCGTCTTCCAGGAGGGCGGTGGAGACTGTCTCTTCCAGCTTGGCACGCGGAGCATCCAGCGCTGTTTGAAAGAACGCTCGCTTTCCATCCGCCGGTATGGCTTTGGCCCCCGGCACTCGAAAGGCTGGAGTCTCCTGCCGCGTTTTTCGCAGAGCATCGGCCTGGGCCTTGCCGCGAGCCTCCGCAAGCGCCTCGGCGAAGTTGGCGAACAACACGGTGAGCAACAACCACACATCAAGGGCAAGCAGATAGCCGAGGCTGGCCATCGTCGAAGCGGAGTCGATGATCTTGTAGAACGTGTAAACGACCGAAAGGAGAGTCCCCACTTCGACCACGAACATCACCGGATTCTTCCAGAGGATGTCGGGCCGGAGCATCACAAACGCTCGCTTCATGGCCGATTTCAGTAGTTCGGGGGCAAAAAGGCCCTGCCGACGACTGAGACGCCTTGCCATCTTGAGTTCTTGTGCGGTTTCATTGGACATATCATCACCAATCGAATGGAGATTATTGGTCGCAGATTGTGAATTGTCGGTAGCCAATTGTTGATTGCGGTATTCCATTGTCTTGTATGGCTTAACCAAAAGAACTGGGGCAGTTACAATCAACAATTCACAATCCACAATCACCGTCCAAACGGAATCGGACCGTAGTGTTCAGCAACTGGTCCCAGAGCGACGGCAGGCAGAAACAGCAAGGCCCCGACGAGCAGTATCGTGCCAAGCAACACAAACCCGAACGTAGCCGTGTCCGTTCGCATCGTCCCGGTCGTGAATGGGGTCTTCTTCTTGGATGCGAGACTCGCTGCGAGAGCGATGGGAGCGATGATCGGAATAAACCGCGAGAAGAGCATCACCAGTGCGGTGGCAATGTCCCATTGGATGGAATACTTGGCTGGCTCCGAAAGATTCTTCTTGGGGTCGTTGAATCCCCAGGTAGTATTCAATCCCCCGAACTCCGAGCCATTGTTCGCGGACGACGATGTAAACTCGTAAAGCACCTCACTAAACCCATGCGCACCGGGATTGTTCTCGGCTCCCTTGCTCCAGTCGAGAGCGGCGAAGAGGCCGGTTGGACCGAGAACCATGATCGGGTGAATGAGCAAGGCTAACATGGCCAGTTTCATCTCCCGCGCTTCGACTTTCTTGCCGAGATACTCCGGAGTGCGGCCCACCATCAACCCCGCCAGGAAGACCCCAACCACCAAATAGATCAGCATGTTGATGAGCCCAACACCCTTCCCGCCAAACACACAGTTCAGCATCATCCCCGTCATCGGGGTGATCCCGGCAAGCGGGTTCAGGCTGTCGTGCATGCAGTTCACAGATCCACAAGTCACAGCAGTTGTGACTGCCGAAAACGTCGCTCCCGCTGCGGGGCCAAATCGTAGTTCCTTGCCTTCCAGATTCCCAAGCCCCTTTTGATCCACCGGGAGATCGGCCAGCGGAAGTAATGTCTTTTCCTCTGCACCGTGTACCTTCACGGTTTGGCTTTTCTGGGCAAGGAGGGCCGGGTTTGGTTTGGCTGTATCGTGATGAACTGCCCATCCGATCATCCCCAGGAACATCAGCATCATGACCACGTAGATCACGGCAGCGTGCCGCTCCGCCTTGAGCATCCGCCCGAACATCACCACCAGTGAGAACGGGAAGAGTAAAATGCTGATGCTTTCGATGAGATTGGTCCACGCACTGGGGTTCTCAAACGGGTGCGCGGAGTTGGCACCGAAGAAACCGCCTCCATTCGTCCCAAAGTGTTTGATGGGGAGAATTGCAGCAACCGGTCCTCGCGCAATCACTTGGTAGGGTTTGGGTGTCCCGTCATCGTTTTTCCCCATTGCCCCGACTTCGATCGTCGTGGCCTCGGCTGCAGGTTCAAAAGTCATTGGCATTCCGCAGGCGATGAGAATGATTCCCGCGACCACACAGAACGGGAAGAACACATAGGCCACAACCCGCCAGAGATCGAGGTAAAAGTTCCCCATGTGAAGATCGCCGCGAAGCCCACGGATGACCGCAGCCAGGGCGCAAAAGCCGACCGCCGCCGAAACGAACATATTCCAGACAATGAACACCAGTTGGCTGAAGTACGATAGGTGCTGCTCGCCTGAGTAATGCTGGAGGTTCGTATTGGTCAAGAACGAACTGACCGTATTCAAGATAGTGGTCGGTGCCAGCATTCCTTTGCCATCGGGGAACGCTGCGTCGTGCTGGTTCAGTGGGAGCAGCGGTTGAAGGGCAAGAACCGTATAGCCGAACAGAAACATCACCATGTTGAACAGGACCAGGCTGACGACATACTGCTTCCAGCTCTGCGGGCCGGTATCCAGTTGCCGTTCAATCCAGCGCAGCGGCGCGGGAGGCCGGAACTTACCATCGATGATCCACGCCAGATAACGCCCCACCGGAATGGAAAGGCTCACCGATAGGACAACGATCAACGCGGGGAGAAGCCACATGGTTCACCGGTGTGGAATGCGGACGGAGAGAGCGGAATGAAACTGGCCCGTTCCGATCAGAACTTCTCCGGACGCAGGAGCGCAACCAGGAGATAGCCGAAGAGGAACAACGTCACGGCAACAGTAATCCAGATCATGGCAGACTCCTTCTCAAACCTTGTCACACGCAAAGATGAAGGCGAACATGACACCAAAGGTGCCAAGCCCAAGCGCGACAGTGAGCGGCACCCAAACAATCAAGTCCATCGTGAAAACCTCCGGCAACGAAATTGCGTAATCTTCTATTGGCAGATTACGTGCCCGAATGTGTGCAATCGCGGAAATGTCTTCCCCGATGGATGTTGCGCGATTGTGCAGAATCTCACCGACAGATGGATGGGTTGCATTCTGCAATGCGGCCCATGCAATTTGCAAAGAGAACGTCGCCATGCCGACCCCGAAAGAGTCTCTCAATCTGCTTGTGGTCGATGATGAACCGAGCCTTCGTCGAACGCTTCGGACAGCGCTTGAGAGCATGGGGCATCGGGTTTCCGAGGCAACGAATGTCGCACAGGCTCTGGAGATCGTCCTTCACCATCGTTTCGATCTGGCATTCCTCGATCTGCGTCTGGGAACCGAGAATGGGCTCGATTTGTTGCCCCGGTTGCTCTACGCAACAGATCACCGGCTGCACGTTGTGATCGTGACTGCGTTCGCGAGTTTCGATTCGGCTGTCGATGCGTTGCGCAAGGGTGCGTTCGACTACTTACCAAAGCCATTCACACCCGATCAGATCCGGGTCGTTCTCAATCGCTCCATCCTGGTGCGTGGGCTCACCAATCAGGTTGCGGAACTGACTGAGCGCGCGGGAGCAACGGATTCCACAACCGAATTGACGACTCTGGAACCCGGAATGCAGCAGGTTCTGGATGTGGCATTCCGTGTCGCCCCCACTGAGGCAACGGTATTGCTCCGCGGCGAAAGTGGAACCGGCAAAGGCGTTCTTGCCCGGGCGATTCATGCTCGGAGTAACCGTAACGGAAAACCATTCGCCACCGTCCACTGCCCGGCAATACCTGGCGAATTGTTCGAGAGTGAGTTATTCGGGCACGTGCGCGGTTCATTCACCGGTGCCGTTCAGGATCGGGCGGGGCGAGTGGATGCCGCCGATGGCGGAACGCTCTTTCTGGATGAGATTGGGGATCTCCCGCTGGCTCTTCAACCCAAGCTCCTCCGGCTGGTTCAGGACAAGGAGTTTGAACGTGTGGGGGATTCATCCCCTCGAATGGCGGATGTCCGTATCCTCGCGGCAACCAACCGCGATCTGAAGGCCGAGGTGACCGCCGGTCGGTTCCGGGAGGATCTGTTTTATAGGCTGAATGTGATCGAGCTATTGGTTCCACCCCTGCGTCAACGGGCCAAGGATGTGTTGCCGCTTGCTCGATCTCTTTTGTGTCTCATCTCTCAACAGGCTGGTAAAGGAGTGCTGCTGTTCACTGCGGAAGCCGAGACCGCGATCCAGGCTTATACATGGCCAGGGAATGTCCGGGAACTGCGAAATGCAATCGAACGGGGGATGATTCTAAGCCCGGGCCAGGAGGTGGGACTCGAACATCTACCCGGGCAATTAACGGGTGTGATGACATACCGGATTGAGGTTGGTGCCCCGGTCACGCTTGAAGAGTTGGAGGGCGAACACATCCGCAGGATCGTAGCTGCGAGTGCATCTCTGGAGGAGGCAGCGAAAATTCTGGGAATCGACCCAAGCACTCTCTATCGCAAACGCCAAAAAGCAAAACTCAAATCGCAGACAGGGAAAGGAACTGATCCAGATTCACCTCCTGAAGAGCAGGACGGGCAGCAGAAACCCGGATCATAGCGAGTGATACGCGGATGATCGCGGAAAATGCTGTACTCTGAGAGACATTGGGCGATACACGACACTGAGAATCTTGCAAACCCATGACTCTCCGTACCCGAATCCTG
>DASZJS010000615.1:0-4673 GCA_035947935.1 Gemmata sp.
AAGCCCCCTCTCCCCCGGGGAGAGGGGGTTGGAGGTGAGGGCCAAAGCTGGTCCCTCAAGCGACTTCACAAGCTCATTGTGATGTCCGCCACGTATCGTCAGTCATCAGCTGCGCGGAAGGATCTCATCGAGAAAGATCCCCGGAACTTACTCCTCGGGCATCAAACGCGATTGCGACTTGAAGCTGAGGCAATTCGGGATGTGTCGCTGTGTGCCAGTGGGTTGTTCAATCCGAAGATTGGCGGCCCTGGGGTTTACCCGCCACAGCCCAAGGAAGTCTTCCTGTTCACGCAAAGCAACCATCCGTGGGTTGAGAGCAAAGGTGAGGATCGTTTTCGTCGTGGAATGTACACCTACATCTGGCGGCAGAGCCAGCACCCTCTCATGACCACGTTTGATGCGGCCGATGCCCAGACAGCATGTACGAGGCGAAACCGGAGCAACACGCCGCTCCAGGCTCTCCATTTGGCGAACGACCCGGTGTTCACCGAACTGGCCGAGGGACTCGGAAAACGGATCGAGAAGGATGGCACATCAGACGATGTGGAGAAAATCACGTTTGCGTTCCGGGTGTGCTTCTCACGCGATCCCAACTCGCGTGAAGTCGATCGCCTCTTGATGTATTTGGAAGCGAAGAGGAAAGCGGACCCAAAAACCGCCTGGGTTGCCGTTGCCCGCGTACTGATGAATCTCGATGAGTTCATCACGCGGGAGTGATGGGGCAGGGCTCTTAAACTGCACTGGTCCGACATACTCGGGACTAAAAGAACATGACTTCGCACGAGATAGACAACGCCTTGACTCTCGCACGCACCCGGCGTCATTTCTTCCGCGACTGTGGCGTTGGCGTCGGTGCGATGGCGTTGAGTACGCTTCTGGCGAAAGAGAATCAGGGGGCTGATGCTCCGCGCTCGCCAAGAAAAGATCCACTCGCACCCAAGAAGCCTCACTTTACTCCGAAGGCCAAGGCTGTCATTTATCTGTTCATGGCCGGTGCCCCCAGTCAGCTCGAACTCTTCGAGCCCAAGCCCAAACTCAACGAACTCAACGGTCAAAAGGTGCCCGAATCGTTCACTCAAGGGAAGCGGTTCGCATTCATCAAGGGCGATGCCAAGCTGCTCGGGTCAGCCCGGAAGTTTTCCAAGGCTGGCAAGTGTGGGATGGATCTGAGCGAACTGTTGCCATTCCATCGCGAAATTGCTGATGAAGTGTGCTGGCTTCGGGGCATGAAAACCGATGTGTTTAACCACGGCCCGGCCAAGTGCTTCATTAACACCGGCAGCCCACAGTTCGGACGGCCGAGCATGGGAGCCTGGGCCACTTATGGCCTTGGCAGTGAGTGCGACAGCCTGCCCGGCTTCGTCGTGCTTCAGTCCGGTCCGCGTGGTCCGCGTGGCGGTGCCTCACTCTACGGGTCCGGCTTCCTGCCGAGCGTTTATCAGGGTGTTCCTTTCCTCAAGGGACCGAACCCCATTCTCGATCTCAGCCCACCGCCAGGTGTCGATCTTCAGAAGCAAAGCGAATTCGTGGATGCCGTGAAGGATTTGAACAAACTTCGTCTCGATGCCACCGGGGACCCCGAGATTGAGACACGCATCGCTGCGTATGAAATGGCGTACCGGATGCAGACCAGCGCTCCGGAACTCATGGATCTCGCCAAGGAAGATAAGAAAACCTTGGATCTGTACGGAGTTGCTCCCGGGAAGCCGAGTTTCGGCGCGAACTGTCTGCTCGCTCGCCGACTGGTTCAACGTGGAGTACGGTTTGTGCAGCTCTATCACACAGACTGGGACCACCACGGCGGCAACGGCCTTGACCTCACCAAGCCGCTCGAATCGATCTGCAAGGAGATCGATCAGCCGTGCGCAGCACTCGTGAAGGATTTGAAGCGGCTTGGACTACTCGACAGTACCCTCGTGATCTGGGGTGGTGAATTTGGCCGCACGCCGATGGGAGAGACTCGCGAAGCGGTTGGCCGCGACCACCACATTGATGCCTATACGATGTGGTTGGCCGGTGGCGGCATCAAGCCTGGGTTCATGTACGGGCAGTCAGACGAGATCGGGTACAACGTGAGCGAGAATCCTGTTCACGTTCACGACCTCCAGGCTACAATTCTGCATCAACTCGGCTTCGACCACACGAAGCTCACATTCCGCTTCCAGGGCCGCGACTACCGCCTCACCGATGTTCACGGCAACGTCGTGAAAGAGATAATCGCCTGAGCGGTGGTTCGGAATGAGTATCTCCCACTATGCGAATCCAACACGCCATTGCCCTCTTGAATGTCCGAGGCGTAAGGATTGACGTATCAACACCTCTCAGTCCAGTTGAGCCTCACTGACGATTACGCCCCCGGCGTGATATGATGGACAGCAGGTTCTCTGTTCAGGAGTGTGTTATGTCTCCCGTCACCACTATCGTTATTACCGATCCCGAGTTGCTCGCTAAACTAGCTTCCGCCGAAGGTCAGATCGTCTTTCGCGGGCCATCGGGCGACACCGTGAAAACAGCCGAGATTGTGGCGAACGGTACACTCCCGCCTGGAGTGAAGTCTCCGATCTCGGATGAGGAGTTTGAAGAAGGTCGGAAACAACCCGACGGCGTCCCTCTGTCCGAAGTCTGGAAGCGAATTCACGAGAGGTATGGGGCGTGAACTATACGGTCACTTGGACGCCCGACGCCGAACAAGCCTTGGCTGCGATATGGCTTGCCGCGCCAGACCGAAACGCGATCACAACCGCTTCACATCGCTTGGACCAGGATCTCGCGAATGATCCCTTCGCCCGCGGCGTGCGCCGAAATGCCTCAGTAAATCGAACCGCGACCGAGCTTCCACTCGGCATCGATTACGAGATCATTGAGGACGACAAGAAGGTGCGGGTTCTCCGCGTCTGGTCGCTGGTGTGATGTTTCGTCTCCCGCCCACCGATGTGGCCAGGTGTACTCAGATTCCCGATTGTGGAGCGTACTTGACTCATATCGCGGATGGCAAAGTTCCTCTCAACGCATCGCTTACGCGATCTGCTTTACCCTGGCATGTCTCGTTTCTACTGCCATACTCTTCGATGACCTGATGTTTGATTTGGAAGTGGCTGTGGAGCGTTATTCAAAAAAGGATCGCGAAGGAATCCTCAATGGAGGCGCTCGAATGCACGTCATTCTGGCGACTATGGGTACAGACGGCGATGTGTTCCCGCACATCGGACTCGGAGCCACACTCCGAGCCCGCGGGCATCACGTCACCCTGGCCGCTCCAGAACCCTACCAAACTCGAGCGCTCGCTCTGGGGCTTGAGTTCTGCCCGCTCGTTACAACTGCAGAGGTCGGTCGGATGATTGCTGACCCCGACCTCTGGCATCCCCTCCGTAGCGGTCGGATGATGGCTCGCTGGGGCAGCCCAATGATCCCCCGGCAGTACGAAATGCTCGCGGACCTCGCACGAGATCCGCAGAGCGTCATCGTCGCCAACCCCGGTGTTATGGCTGCCCGCCTCGTCCAGGAAAAGCTCGGCCGCCCAACGGCTACCCTGCTCCTCCAGCCCGGGCTCCTGCCGAGCAGCACCGCTCCACCTGAAATGCCGGGCGGCCTGACGATCCCGTCATGGCTTCCCCAACCTCTGCGCGAGTTGTATTGGCTATGTGTCGATACAGCCGGCTATCTACTCGTCGCCAAGCCGCTGAACACGATCCGGGCTGCACTGGGATTGAGACAAGTTCGCCGCCTTTTCCGCTGGTGGCTTTCAACCGATCTTGTGATTGGGTTGTTCCCGGACTGGTATGCTGCCCATCAGCCGGACTGGCCGCAACAACTCCGTTTGGCTGGTTTTGGCCGATTCGATGGTACTGGTGAGGAACTGCCGGATGATGTTCGAGCATTCTGCCAATCCGGGACACGGCCAATTGCGTTCACTTTCGGCACCGGGATGACCCACGCCGCCGGTTTCTTCCGTGCTGCCGTCGCCTCTTGCGCTGCGCTGGGAGCAAGAGGCATTTTCTTGACCAAGTACCCGAACCTGATTCCAGCCAAACTTCCCCCTTCGATCCACCATTGCCGGTTCGCCCCATTCCGGCAACTCCTTCCGCTTTGTGGGGCATTGGTCCATCACGGAGGAGTCGGGACGACCGCGGCCGCGCTGGCGTCAGGATGTCCGCAACTCGTCCTGCCGCTCGCATGGGACCAGCCATACAATGCCGCCCGGGTCACGCGGCTGGGTGTGGGTCTCTCTCTCGGATCGCGGCAACGGACCAGCGGACATATCACCCGCGCACTGGCCCGACTGATGACTCCAGAGGTGCGAACTCAATGCCAGACTGTGGCGGCACAGGACAGTGAAAAGAACGGGTTTGACGTCGCGGCCAGGTGGGTGGAAGAGTTGGTGGCGGAGCGAACACTCGTGGGTACAGATGAACTCCCCCAACAATGTCCCGGATCGGCTTCCTGACTTCCTTACCCTGACCCCTTCTGGCACTTGCGGTACGCGGCATCCTTAAGGACAATCTACTTGGTACTTCGCCGAACCAAATCGGCGAATGAATCCCCAGGCTCCAAGCCCGGTGTGTCGCATGCCGATCCCCGTCACATGCCCCAAATGTGGCACAAAGTTGAACGCTTCCGAATCGGTCGCCGGAATGCGAACCCGTTGCACCAAGTTCGGATGTGCCGCTCTTGTG
>DASZJS010000616.1:0-3677 GCA_035947935.1 Gemmata sp.
GATTCGGCATGGAGAGTGCTACTTTTCCCCACTGAACGGAAGTCATTTCAAATACATGAGGTCACGATGAACGCCACACCACTCCCCTCCCGTCCCAACGCAGCTCGGAAGACCCGTCAAACCTCCACCCGTCCCGTACCAGAAATCCTTCTGGAAATTGCTTACCGCTTGCATGCCAGTAAGGTGGTGGCGCGACCGCGAGCATCACAATCTCTCTCTTCAAACAACTAACCCATTCGCTTCGTACGCCGCGATCATGGAACCGTCGTTCCGACGCGGCGATGAATCTCAATGCGAGAGCGCAGCGATGGAAGCGGTCGGTTAGAAGTCGGCGGCGGTCGTGTCCTGTTGTACCAAGAAATGCTCGAAACGATAGAAACAATTACTACCGCAGCGGCTCAACTATCTGACTCGATAGACGCAGTGGAATTACCGCTCTCGTGAAATGTCCTGCCGTCTCACTTTCCGGTTGGATCAGATCCCTTGCCATACGCAGTCAACGCAACAGCTACTGCGACTCCAAAGAGCCCCCCGAAGGTCGATCCAATCATCGCGCAAATTGGGATAACGAAGACTCTGGCAATCCCTTCCCAAATCCGGTGGCCCGTAGGTGTTCCATCGCCGAATTCCAGATAAGCCCATCCCCCCAGACTGCATGCGACAAGACCAAGAAGCAATCCACCCAGGACGATGCCATAGAACAAGCGGGCCGGCAGATGATTGTTTGCCTGTGGGATTCGCGGTAAAGAGTACACATCCGATTCGGGATTCTGCATTCAGCACCCCGTATTTCCTACATGTGCAACACGGAGTTCGTAACTCGGAACGAAGAGAACGATACCCCTTGGGTTTTCTGTAGTTTTTGGTTTTCCGTTCTGCGTTCCGAACTGCGCTTGAGAACTACGCGCCTCCGAATGCCAGTCCGGGCTTGGGTGGGGGCTCGGGAACTGTTGTGCTTTCAACGCTGGGTGTTGGGAACGGAATCGGCTTGGGCTTTGGCACTTCTTTCTGCAACTCCGAGAGTGGCACGCCCGCCATGATTTTTTCGACCTCATCCCGGTCGAGTTCCTCATGGAGGAGCAGGGCTTCCGCGATCAGGTCGAGTTGATGGCGGTGGGCGCGCACCAATTCGGACGCCCGGAGTTCCGCATCAGTCAGAATTCGTTGAATTTCTTCATCGATCAGTCGGGCGGTTCCCTCACTGAACGTCCGGGATTCGACGATCTCCTTGCCCAGAAAGACATGGTCCTCACCGAGCTGGTAATAAACCGGCCCGAGGCGCTCGCTCATGCCAAGTTGTGTCACCATGACCCGGGCCAACCGAGTCGCCATCTTCAGGTCTCCAATGGCACCGGCCATTGCTTCCCCGAACACAAGCTTGTCCGCGGCCCGACCGCCCATCGCCATCACCAAACGAGCGGTGAACTCGCTCGCAGAGCGATCCACCCGATCCTCGTCGGGCTGAAACATCGTCACACCGCCAGCCTGCCCCCGGGGAATGATCGACACGCGATCGATCTTGTCGGCCTTGGGCTCAAGCACCGCGCAAAGGGCATGCCCGGCCTCGTGGTAGGCCGTTCGTCGCTTCTCTTGAGCGCTGAAGGCTTCCTCCCGCATGGCCCCAAGGCGAACCCGGTCGGATGCCCGGTCGAAATCCACCTGTTCGATCTTGTTTTTCCCACCTCGGGTCGCCTGGAGTGCTGCCTCGTTACAGAGGTTCTGGAGGTCGGCTCCGCTCATCCCCACCATATTGCGAGCGATTCGCTCCAGATCGACAGTATCAGCGAGTGGTTTGTTGCGTGTGTGGACCTTGAGAATCTCCAGACGACCCTTCCAGGTGGGTCTGTCCACGGTGATATGGCGATCGAACCGGCCCGGCCGCAAGAGAGCAGAGTCCAGCACATCGGGGCGGTTTGTTGCCGCGATTACGATCACTGTTTCACTCGGCTGGAAGCCATCCATCTCCGAAAGAATTTGGTTGAGGGTCTGTTCTCGCTCGTCAGAACCACCGCCGTAACCTGCGCCGCGCATCCGCCCAACCGCATCGATTTCATCGATGAAGACCACGCAGGGGGCATTTTCTTTAGCGGTTCGGAACATGTCGCGAACCCGACTCGCCCCAACCCCGACAAACATTTGGATAAACTCACTGCCGCTGATGGCGAAGAACGGCACATTGGCCTCGCCAGCAACCGCCTTGGCGAGCAAAGTCTTGCCTGTCCCGGGTGGACCGAAGAGAAGAACGCCCTTCGGCACTCTGGCTCCGAGACGAGTGAATTTTGCCGGCTCTTTCAGATAGTCGACGATTTCGGAGAGTTCCCCCTTGGCATTCTCCATCCCGGCAACATCCTCGAACGTGACCCTGCCTTTGCCTTTCTCGTATCTTTTGGCCGGGCTGCGGGTGTAGCTGCTCAGGAATCCGCCGCCCATCGGATCTCGAATTCGCGGCAGGAAGAAAAACACCAGAAACGCGATCAATACCCCGATCACCAGGAAGTTGATAAAGACAGTACCGACCCAGGCGTTGTCGTCGCGTTTCTTGATACTGAGCTTTTCGGGGAGTGTGTCGTTGGGTTTTTCCTTCTTGAGAACCTCAAGATAGTGTGTGTCTGCTTTCTCCCACTGGTTGATGAGAGCCTGCTGGTCGTTGGTGTGAGGCAGATTGACGCTGAACTTGCCGTTACTGAGCTTTACATCCGGTTCAAGCGATTTTACCGATTCAGAGTTGGTATCTCGCACCTCGCCTTCCAGTCGATCGTTACCAATCAGTGTGATGCTTTTCACATCACCTTTATCAACGAGAGTGGAGAACTGTGAATAGCTGATTTCGCGCGGTGTATTGTTGGCGAAATAAAAGACCGCCACAACAGTGAATAAGACGACAAGGGCTACCCATCCCCCAGGAAGTAGCGGACTGGCCCGCTTTGGGCCTGGTGGCGTTGTCTGGGGAGGTAGTGGTGGGGTAGGGCCATTCTGAGGCATGCCAGTTCCCTCGATCGTGCGATGGGCGACTGTGGCATTTGCTCACGGTAACGCACCCACGCCGGCAGACCACCGGATCTATTCGGTGGGTCGACAAAGATATTCTACACGGCGATACCGTCCGTCGGGAAACGCTCCGGACAAATCAGGCCGGTGGTTGATCGCTGGCGGGGTTTGGCTCCTCGGGCTTCTGCTCAACCCTGACCTCCGGTTCGGGCTTCGATTCCTCGGATTTCGGCTCTACCTTGGCCTCTTGTTCGGGCTTCGATTCCTCGGGTTTCGGCTCCGGTTTCGGTTCGGGCTTCGGCTCTTCTTTCTTGAAAAACGCGGCCAGTTCGGCGAATGTGTTGAGTGCTGCTTTTCCAGACTTTTTCTCTGCGGAAAGATTCGGTAACGGTTTCGGTTTTCCGGGTGGCCTTCGCGGTGGGGATGGCGGTTGTGCGGGTTGAGGAGGCTGCACCGGAGTCCCCCCAGTAACGGGCGTTTCTCCAATAGGAGGTTGGCCGCCCGGCCCGACACCTTGTCGCGGCGGACCGCCAGGACCTCTAGCAACGGGACCACGACTGCCGAATCGCCCACCTGGACCTTGACCCTGTTGACCCTGGCCACCTCGAGGTGGGAAGGAAGGTCGATCTTCACGTGGTTGAAACGCGGGCCGATCGCCGCGAGGCTGAAACGCCGGTCGGTCGGCCATC
>DASZJS010000617.1:0-6706 GCA_035947935.1 Gemmata sp.
AGGTTCACTTTATGGCCGAGTTTCAGGAGTTGCTCGACTTTCCGCCTGCTCCCGGTTTGGGGTGGGATGGGAAGCTCAAGCCCAGTCAGTTTGCTGCTGACTCCCCTGAGATGAAAGGGCAAAAGCTGTTCTTCGGAAAGGCCCGATGTGCTGAGTGTCATCCGGCTCCGTTTTACACGGACAACTTGATGCACGACCTGAGCGTGGAACGGTTCTACAAGCCACAAGTGATTAACGGCCTGACGGCAACCGCGCAGGGACCACTCAAGACGTTCACCCTCCGCGGAGTCAAGGAAAGCCCACCGTATCTGCACGATGGGCGGTTACTGACTCTGGAGGATACTGTTGAGTTCTTCAATATCGTACTCGAACTGAAACTCGATGCCGACGAGAAGCAGGCGCTCGTCGCCTTCATGCGGCAGTTGTAGCCGTTGCGGTGCTGGTGCGATCTTGGAAAGAGAACTGAAAGAGATGAATCGTCTGCCTGGCATTGCTCTGGGCAGACGATCCATCGCCCCCGCGGTTCTCGGAACCCAACCTTCACTCGCTCAATCTGTGGCCAAGACGCTGGCGAAGGACATCCCGCACCCGCGCATCTGGAGAACATCCGCGAATATCCAATTCCAGCAATGGAGACAGGTATTCCGACTCGGCGAGTGGCAGGAGAGCATCCCCGCGGAGCGATCTGAAGTTCTGGCTCAGATCGAGCCACCCCAGTCGGGCAAGTTGTGGGGAACGTGCCAGGATTTCAACCACCGATGAGGAAAAGTTCCCCGATCCCAGGCCAAGTCCATTCAGTCTCCAGTGTTCTCCGTTGAGCAACATTTCAACGCCGCTCTCGGTGATGTCCGTTCCGCTCAGCATGAGCAAACGGAGATTCGCGAGCGATGGACTTTCTGCCAGCGCGCGCAAACCCACATCGGTCAGTTGCTCGTGGGGTTCTGCCTCTTCCAGGGCGGGATTGTTATTACTGAGATGGAGAGTTCTGAGACGTTGGAATCGACCGCAAGCTGCAATGGTTCGGGCGGCTTCATTCGTCAAGTAGTTCTGGGATAACCCCAGCCAGGTCAGTGAACCGGCCCAGAGGGCACCACAGAGCCCAAGAACTCCTGCATCGCGGAAGTAATTCTGCGACACATCCAAGATTCGCAATCCCGATGGGCCAGATGAACCAAAGAGCGGCTCCAGCGCCCGTTCTGGGATTGTTCCGGTGTGCATCCGAAGCTCTTCCGCCTGCATCCAGAACCTTGAGGCTGCCAGCGCACGGATATTGGCCATTGCACTGCCGCACCGATTGAGTTCGAGCGTGCGGAGTTCTGAGACCGATGCCCACCTCAACACATTTTCTAGTGCAATTCCTCCCAATGGGGTGCCTGAGAGGTCTAGTTCGTTGAGCCGACATTGCGCGACCTGAAAAGCCTCCCATCCATCCGGCTCAATCGGGTTGTCTCGGATATCAAGCGACTCCAGTTCTCGACAACAATTCCCAACTAGCAACTCACGCAACTCCTGCGCGGTGAACGTACACGCGGGAAGAGAGAGTCCCTTCAACCGAGTCGAAGAAAGAGCCTGAAGCAGATCCCGCGTGCCGAGTCGCCCCAGTTCACCGGGATATCCCCCACCACACCGAAGAGTCTTGAGGGATTCGCGGAACGGAGCCCTAGCGAGGATATCCGGGAGATCATCGAGACCTGGCAGGTTCATCAGATTGAGTTCGCGAAGCCGCTCGAAACTGGCTCGGGTGAGAAAGCGTTCGAGTTCCCCGATGGTTTGATACCATCCAACCAAATCCACGACTTCGAGTTGTCGAAACCACCCTCTCTGGCCTGCATCAAGGAGATCCTGGGGCATGTTGTCGTCCCATCCCTGCACTCTCCAGCGGCGAATAGGGTGGGCTCCGCAAAGATCCGTGCCCGGGCCGAGCATGAAGTAGGGGGTCGCTGCAACCTCGTTCACAAAACCCCGATCAAACTCCCACTCGGTCAGTCCCCGGGCGTCCGGAGGCACACCCAGCCAGTGCTGTTCGTGTTCAGCCAGGAGTTCATGTTCGCGATCTTCCAAGGCGGGACGTTGGGGGTCGTACTCCGACAATTGCGCGAGAGCGATCTGGATGCGGATGAACTCGGCTCGGGTGGGATCGCCTTCTTCCTCAATGTAATCGGCATACACGAGCCGAGCGGTGTCATCCTCGGGCGTGTTGCGAATGGCGCGCAGAAAACTCGCGTGAGACATGGCTGCATTCTAACCGCGACAACCTACAGGAGAGATGGTTCTTGCGGATCCACAGCGATAAGCCCATTGAATGTCTTGAGAACTTCAACCACGAGGAGGTAATTGTTGAAGTGTTCCATGAATGGATCCGGGGTCTCGCTCCAGACTTCAACTCGTCGCACACTGCTGAGGAGCGCCTCGGCGTCCGTCTGGTCAAACCCAGCGACTTTGTCGGTGATGCCCTGGGTTTCTGCCGGGATGTGAGAACCGGTGACCAGTGCCAACTCAATTTCCCAATCACCCTTTGCAATGGTGATCTGATCTGCCTTTCTGGTGATGGTATAGCCTGGGAATCGCTGAGTCAGTTGGGCAACAGCCTGATCCAGGTTGAAATTGGAATCCGGCTTGAGAAGACCGAACGCGCGGTACATATCGCACCCAAAAAAATCATGGGGAACGCATCTTGCGAAGTGAAAGTGAATTGCATGTTATTCACTCCATCAACATTATAGCTTCGTTTTGGCTTTTGCGTTCAGCGTTCATGCTCTGACTACCTTAGTCCGGTTTACTGTGACGCTTTTTACGGTGTTGTCGAGTTCCCCTTCACTGCAAACGTCAGTCGGTCATGGCTCAGGTCATAGTCCACTGTGACCAGACTGCCATCGGGAACCTCGCCTTTGAGCAGCATGCGGGCCAGTGGCGTTTCGATCTCCTTCTGGAGAGTTCGCTTTAACGGCCGCGCACCATAAGACGGATCGTAACCCATATGCACCAACTGCTTCTTGGCGGTGTCCGTCAGCAAGATTCCGATCTTCCGCTCTGCCAGCCGAGCCCGCAGGTTCCCGAGTTGGATCTCCACAATCTTGGTCAAATCGCTCTCCGTCAGCGTGTGGAACACGATGATTTCATCCACCCGGTTCAGGAACTCCGGCCGGAAGTTCTTACGGAGTTCTTCCAACACCGCAGCCTGCATCCGGTCGTACACCTCGCCGATGTGGCTGCCCTTGTACTGAAGAATCCGCTGACTGCCGATATTCGAAGTCATAATCGCGATTGTGTTCTTGAAATCGACCGTGCGACCCTGCCCATCTGTCAGGCGGCCATCATCCAATACTTGCAACAGGACATTAAAGACATCCGGGTTCGCCTTTTCGATCTCATCGAACAAAACGACACTGAAAGGCCGGCGGCGAACCGCTTCGGTGAGCTGTCCCCCCTGATCGTACCCAATGTATCCTGGCGGTGCCCCGACAAGTCGCGAGACCGTGTGCTTTTCCTGGTACTCGCTCATATCGATACGGATCATCGCTTTCTCGTCATCGAACAGGAACTCAGCCAGTGCGCGAGCGAGTTCTGTCTTCCCAACTCCTGTTGGGCCCAGAAAAATGAAGCTCCCAATGGGGCGATTAGGATCCTTCAGTCCGGAACGAGCGCGAATCACTGCTTCAGCTACCGCGGTCACGGCCTCATCCTGACCGATGACCCGCTTGTGCAACTCATCGCCCAGGTGCAGAAGTTTTTCTTTTTCTCCTTCCATAAGCTTTGCAACGGGAACTCCCGTCCAGCGGCTGACCACCGCGGCAATCTCTTCCTCGCTCACCTCTTCCTTGATGAGTTTGTTCTCCTTGTCCCGATTCCCGTTTGCCTCAGCCGCGGCGAGCTTTTTCTCCAGTTCGGGCAATGTGCCGTATTCCAACTCGGCAGCGCGGCCCAAATCGTACTGTCGCTTGGCTTGCTCGATTTCGATTTTGGTTTTCTCGATCTGCTCGCGGATGCCCTGAACCTGCTGGACCGCTTGCTTCTCGGCCTGCCAACGTGCCTTCATTGCATCGGCTTCGGCTTTCAGATTTCCGAGTTCCTTTTCGAGCTTTTCCAGTCGATCCTTCGAGACTCGGTCGGTCTCTTTCTTGAGAGCTTCGCGTTCGATCTCCAACTGCATCACGCGCCGACTGATCTCATCGAGTTCCGTCGGCATGCTGTCGATTTCGGTGCGGAGTTTAGCCGCCGCTTCATCCATCAGGTCAATTGCCTTGTCCGGCAGAAACCGATCGGAAATGTAGCGGTTCGACAACACCGCCGCCGAGACCAGCGCAGCATCTTTGATCCGCACGCCGTGGTGCACCTCATAGCGCTCTTTCAGCCCACGAAGGATCGAGATCGTGTCCTCGACAGATGGCTGATCCACGAAGACCGGCTGGAATCGTCGTTCGAGAGCGGCATCCTTTTCGACGTGTTGCCGGTATTCATCGAGTGTGGTTGCCCCGATGCAGTGGAGTTCGCCGCGGGCGAGCATCGGCTTGAGCAGATTCCCGGCATCCATAGCCCCCTCTGCCTTCCCCGCCCCAACGATGGTGTGGAGTTCATCGATAAAAAGGATGATCTCGCCTTTCGACGAGGTCACCTCCTTGAGAACCGCCTTGAGCCGCTCCTCGAATTCGCCGCGATATTTGGCTCCGGCAATGAGCGATCCCATGTCGAGTGCAACAATCTTCTTGTCCTTGAGCCCTTCGGGGACGTCTCCACGAATAATCCGTTGAGCCAGCCCCTCCACCACGGCGGTCTTGCCGACGCCAGGTTCACCGATCAAAACAGGATTATTCTTTGTCCGACGACTGAGGACTTGCATCACCCGGCGGATTTCTTCATCGCGACCGATGACCGGATCGAGCTTGCCCTGCTGGGCGAGTTGAGTCAAGTCGCGGCCATACTTTTCCAGCGACTGATATGTTTCTTCTGGATTCTGGGATGTCACGCGCTGATGTCCACGAACCTCCTGAAGAGCCTTGAGCAACCGTTCCCGGTCGATCCCGAACTCCTTGAGAACTTTTCCTGCGGCTCCCGTGTCCTGGGTCGCGGCAAGGAGGAGGTGTTCAATGGAAACGTATTCATCCTTGAGGGCTTTAGCCTCGTCCTCGGCGTTGGCAATCAGCTTGTTGAACCGCCCTGTAACATACATTTGCTCCGGGGCACCGGAGGGGCCAGTCACCTTTGGAACTTTATCCAGTTCGCGATGGAGCTTGACGGTGAGTGCATCGACTGAGACACCTGCTTTCTGAAGTATGGCAGGCGCGAGTCCCTTCTCCTGGTCGAGAAGCGACATTAGGACGTGTTCCACATCAATTTGTTGGTGGTTGATCCGGGCAGCGAGTTTCTGCGACCCGGCGAGTGCTTGCTGGGCTCTCTCGGTAAATTTGCTCAGATCCATGTGGTTGTACCTCTTCATGCGTTGCTACCGCCGATGGCGGGCAGACGACTGTTAGAGAGGGGGAGGAGGCGAAAGGATGCAGTCAGATCAAAACCCTCTCAACCCTTGAGGTTTGCCAACTCTGCGGTCATGTTCGCCCGAGCTTGAGTTTCACCCTCCTCGAACATGAGCAGGTGAGAGAATATGCGTGGGCGAGCCAGGAACTTGGATAGCACCGCTGCACGCCCCTTACGGTAGTCCTCTGCCGGAACCCAGTCATACTCCTTCCGGATGTCGTTGGCATACCTCGCGTATCGCTCTTCGGCTGCTCCCAAGATAGCCAAATCGGCGTCGAGAAGCGTCGCGGTATCCCGGTCGGCAGGTGGGTCACTGGAACCCAGATGAGCAGTAGCTCGGATCAGTCGAACGATGCGCTCAATGGTGGATGCCGGAACTCCGATTGGCCCCAAGAGATCGACTGCGAGTTCGCCGCTGCGAGACTCGTTGTCTTTTGCGCGCGGGTCGTAAACCGCATCGTGGAACCAGATCGCGAGCTGCACCGCTGCCGGGTCGTCCGTGTTCGGAGCAAGACGACCTGCAACCCGGAACATCTCAGTCAGGTGTTCGAGGTTGTGATAATGCCGTTCCGTCGCCGAGTAAGCGGCAACGAGGACATCGAACGCGGGATAGGCATTCACCGCGGTGACCTTGTACCGCTCGAGTAATTTGATCCAGGCGTTTTGCATGGATTCCAGGCGTTC
Source organism: Gemmata sp. (assembly GCA_035947935.1). Lineage (GTDB taxonomy): Bacteria > Planctomycetota > Planctomycetia > Gemmatales > Gemmataceae > Gemmata. Next base: position 6,157 of record DASZJS010000617.1, read on the forward strand.
GGGCGAAACCATTTGGTTGGTGGTTGGTTGTTGGTTGGGTTGGTCGACAGGTGCATTCTTGCCCCGCAGGTCCGGTCCCAGTTATAGTTTAGTTAGGCGATCACTCTGCGTCCTTGCGTTGGTTACGTTCGGGAGTTTCATCGGAGTCGACCGCTGGAACACCCGATATAGCCAAGAACTGTCTAAATGCCGATGGAGCGTGCATGGCTCTCACCCTGCCTCCTTCTCCAGAAAGCCTACTCGCCGGTCGGGTTCACCGGATGAGGGTGGCCCGTGGGGCGTGTTGGGTGATCGCGTTCACCTTGCTCGGTGCCTCAGCGCTCACTCTACTCGATGCTGCTGCTCGGCTTCCCGGATGGGTTAGGGGTCTTGGGCTTGCGATCTTGTTGACCAGCTTCGGTGTTCTCGCATGGTTCCTGGTTGTGCGCCGATGGCACGCCAAGTGGTCCCGGGATGCCGCTCGCGCGGCTAAGAAGGAACTTACGCACAATATCAAAGCCGCGACAGCAGCTACGTTCTTATTGGTCTCTTGCTTGCTGGCATCGTTGTT
>DASZJS010000618.1:0-6396 GCA_035947935.1 Gemmata sp.
TCACTTCAAGCCCCACGAGGATTCAGCAAGGCAATTCAGACCGAGCGTCCGTGGGGCAATCCCTGGTCCAACGAAGTGTATGAGGCGACAAAGTGGGGCGGCCAAAGCACGGATTGCACTTGAAATGATTTTTATCGCAAACCTGGACTGATCACTTTCGAGCGGCGTCATCTCCTATTGGCGAGGGTATTACAAATATCACACTTCCGAGGTGCGATCATGTGCAGGAGAGTATTCCCGACCATCTTATCTGCCTTGCTCATCGCTAGTCTGTTAACATTGCCAACCATCAAGGCAGACGATCCGCCACCGATCACCAAGAAAGACCTTGAAACTTCCGAGAACAATCTGAAACAGATGGGCATCGCATTCCATGCCCACGCCGACGACAACAACCACCAATTCCCTGTAGACATTGTTGACAAAGATGGCAAGCCGCTCCTGAGTTGGCGCGTTGCCATCCTGCCCTTCGTTGAAGAAAAACCGCTCTACGACCTATTCAAGCTGGATGAACCCTGGGACAGCGCCAACAACAAGAAACTCATCGAGAAAATGCCCAAGCTCTACGCCCCCGTGCGTGTGAAGACCAAGGCCGGGGAGACCTTCTACCAGGTATTCGTTGGGAAGGACGCACTCTTCGGCCCGAACAAGCGGCCGATTATCCCCGACAGCATCCCCGATGGCACATCCGTTACCGGGATGGTGTTCGAGGCCGGCGATCCGGTGACCTGGAGCAAACCCGCAGACCTGCCGTTCAATGTGAAATGGCCGCTGCCGAAACTGGGCGGGCTGTTCGAAGGCGAGTGTCAAGTTGCGATGTGCGATGGCTCAGTTGTTCATCTCAAGAAGAATCCCGACGAGGAGTCGATGAAGAATTTCATCATGCCCAACGATGGGAACGTCGTCGACTTGGACAAGCTGAGGAAGTGAGATTCTCCGACGCTTCTGAACTCATTTTCCGGGGAGTTGACTGTGTACGCGAAAGCATTCCCAGCGGTCTTATCCACTCTGTTCGTCGGCAGCCTGTTCGCATTGCCAACCATCAAGGCAGATGATCCACCACCGGTTACCAGGAAAGACCTTAAGGCTTCTCAGGACAATCTGAAACGGATTGCTCTCGCGTTCCACGGCCACGCCGACGTCAACAACCACCAATTGCCCTCCGACATTGTTGACAAAGATGGCAAGCCACTCCTCAGTTGGCGTGTTGCCATCCTGCCCTTTGTTGATGAAAAACCACTCTACATGCAGTTCAAGCTGGATGAACCCTGGGATAGCGGCAACAACATGAAACTCATCGAGAAAATGCCCAAGCTCTACGCCCCCGTGCGTGTGAAGGCCAAGGCCGGGGAGACTTTATATCAGGTATTCGTTGGGAAGGATGCACTCTTCGGCCCAAACAAGCGGCCGATTGTCCCCGGGAGCATCCCCGATGGCATGCAAGTTACCGGAATGGTGTTCGAGGCGGGCGATCCGGTGACCTGGAGCAAACCCGCGGACCTGCCGTTCAATGTGAAATGGCCGCTGCCGAAACTGGGTGGGCTGTTCGAAGGCGAGTGTCAAGTTGCGATGTGCGATGGCTCGGTTATTCACCTCAAGAAGAATCCCGACGAGTTGTCGATGAAGAATTTCATCATGCCCGCTGATGGGAACGTCGTTGACTTGGACAAGCTGAGGAAGTGACATCCCCAACAGTTCTGAACCCACTTTTCGAGGAACTGACGATGTACGCGAAAGTATTCCCGGCAGTCTTATCCACCCTGTTCATCGGCAGTTTGTTCGGAGTGCCTGCGATCAGCGCAGACGATCCGCCAGCAATTACCCAGAAGGATCTCGATACGTCTGCGAATAATCTCAAGGAAATCGTACTCTCGTTCCATAATTACCACAGCGCCTACGACTATCTTCCCACCGACATTCTCGACAAAGGTGGCAAGCCACTCCTGAGTTGGCGTATTGCCATCTTGCCCTTCATCGAAGAGGATGCGTTATACAAGCAGTTCAAGCTGGATGAACCCTGGGACAGCGCCAACAACAAGAAGCTCATCGAGAAAATGCCCAAGCTCTATGCTCCCGTGCGCGTGAAGGCCAAGGCCGGGGAGACTTTTTATCAGGTATTTGTGGGAGATGATGCACTCTTCGGCCCGAAAAAGAAGCCGAGTATCCCCACGAGCATCCCCGACGGAACATCCAATACAGGAATGGTGTTTGAAGCCGGCGAACCAGTGATCTGGAGCAAACCGGTGGATTTGCCTTTCGATGCGAAAAAGGCACTCCCAAAACTCGGCGGGTTATTCGATGGGGAGTTTCACGTTGGGATGTGCGACGGTTCTGTACGCCTGCTCCGGAAGTTCCCTGATGAGAAGGAACTGAAAAACCTCATCATGCCCGCTGATGGCAACACCATCGACTTCAAGAAACTGGATAAGCCACGTGGTGGATCATGATCCACGCCTGTACTCACCGTTCTTGAGTGGCGTTGTCTTTGACAGTCAACAGTTATTCCCATCTCACCCCTCTGAGGAACTGACAATGTACGCGAAAGCATTCCCCACTGTCTTATTCGCCCTGTTTATCGGCAGTCTGTTCGCATTGCCTGCGATCGGCGGAGACGATCCGCCAGCAATCACCAAGAGGGATCTCAAAACTTCCGAGAACAATCTCAAGCAAATCGGGCTCTCATTCCACAACTTTGAATCCGCCTACGCCTATCTTCCCGGCGACATCCTCGACAAAGACGGCAAGCCACTCCTGAGTTGGCGTGTTGCCATCCTGCCCTACCTCGAAGAGATTACACTGTACAACGAGTTCAAGATGGATGAACCCTGGGACAGTGCCAACAACAAAAAACTCATCGAGAAAATGCCCAAGACCTACGCTCCCGTGCGTGTGAAGGCCAAGGCTGGCGAGACCTTCTATCAGGTGTTTGTTGGGGAGGACGCACTGTTCGGACCCAAGAAGAAGCCTACGCTCGTCAGCATCATAGACGGCACATCGAACACGGGAATGGTATTTGAAGCTGGCGAGCCGGTGATCTGGAGCAAACCCGCTGACCTGCCGTTCGATGCGAAAAAAGCACTCCCGAAGCTCGGTGGGCTATTCGATGGCGAGTTTCACGTTGGGATGTGCGATGGTTCCGTCCGTCTTCTCAAGAAGAACCCCGACGAGAAAGAACTGAAAAACCTCATCATGCCCGCCGATGGGAATGTTATCGACTTCAAGAAACTGGAGAAGTGACGGACTGCCCGGGCGAACCCGGAGCGTGAGCGGCGGGGTGGAACATCTCCGGGTTCGCCCGGAGACTTCTTCACTCATTATCTTCTCGCGTGACTTTCTCCCGTGGATGCGGTTTAATGGCGGAGTGATGCTCTCGCCCGTTCCCTTTCCCAGCGGAGTCCTTTTCATGATGCCCGCCAACAAGACCCCTTCCTGCCCCGAGTGCGAATCTGGTCCGGTTACTCAACCGATCCTTGGTCGCCGCGATTTCATTCGCGTGCTGGGTACATCTGCTGCCGCTGTTGCTGTCGGCGGACTGACTCCGCTCCAAAAGGCCCGGGCTGCGCGAGAGGCGAAGCAAGCGGAGGCCGAATCGCTGGTGTTCGAGTTGTTCAAGACGATGGATTCCGACCAGAAGAAGAAACTCGTCCTCCCCTGGGATGCCGCAACCCCCAACAACAAGAGCATTCCCGCCCGACTCCATATCTTCGCTAACGGTCCGGTCGGCAAGTCTGTGATCGGGCTCGAATACAGCAAGAAGCAGGTCGAAATCCTCGACAAAATCTTTCATTCGATCAGCAACGGCGAAGAAGGCTACAAACGCCTCAGCCGCAACAATAAGTTCGATAACAGCGGTTCCTTCGAGAGCATCGGGGCGTTGATCTACGGTGAGCCGGTCGAGGGCAAGAAGTTCGCGCTGGTGTTTGATGGGCACCACCTTACCCTCCGCTGCGATGGGAAATCTGAAGCACGAACCGCCTTCGGTGGGCCACTGTATTACGGCCACAGTCCAAGCGGTTATGCCGCCAACAACGTGTTCAACTACCAAACAAAAGCACTTAATGAAGTGTTTTTCGCCCTGGATGCGAAACAACGAGAAACTGCTGTGAAACCCGGTAAGTGGGCCGATGGAGATTCCACGGTGAAACTACCTGGGAAGAACGCCACACTCCCTGGTCTGAGCATTCACGACATGAGCAAGGACCAGAAGGAACTGATCGAGAAGGCCATGCGGGAACTCATCGCTCCGTACCGCAAAGAGGATGGCGATGAAGTGATGGAGATCATCAAGGAAAATGGCGGTATGGAGAAGATCTCCCTGGCCTTCTACGAGGAAAAGGAGAGCATAGACAAGAAGGAACCGTGGAGCTACTGGCGGTTGGAAGGCCCGGGTTTCGTGTGGAGCTTCCGAGCTCTCCCGCACATCCACACGTTCGTCAGCATCAGTTCGAAGATCAGCTGATTCAAACGCGGAATTCGGAACGCGGAACGCGGAACGGAATACAAAAAAACCGAAAGTCGATCAAGGCGAGCTTGTGATTCCTTTCCGAGTTCCGCGTTCATACCATGTCCATCCGCGTTTCCAATCTGCGTCTGCCCATTGAGGCACCCGAAGCCAATCTGCCAACACACCTCGCCCGGGTTCTCGGGGTCAACCCGACCGATCTCGGGCGCTGGCGAGTTGTGCGAAAAGCACTCGACCTTCGCGACAAACGGCAACTGCGGTTTGTTTACAACTTCGAGGTCGATCTCCCGGTCGATGAATCCCTGGTTGTTCGTCAGACCGCGAATCAACCTCACGTCCCCGCGCAAATCGAACTCCACAACGAACCGCCTTTCTCCATGCCCGAACCGGGTTCGAGTCCACTACCCCACCGCCCGATCGTTGTCGGTTCGGGACCTGGTGGTCTGGTTTGCGCGTACTTTCTGGCAAAGCACGGCTACAGACCGATTCTGCTGGAACGTGGCACCCGCGTAAACGAGCGCATCCGAGATGTGAAAGCATTCGATGAGGGCGGCCAATTCCACCCGGAGAGCAACTATCTCTTTGGCGAAGGTGGCGCGGGCACCTTCTCCGATGGAAAGCTGACATGTCGCGGAATCGGACCTGATGTGCTGCGAGTTCTGGAACTCTTTGCGGAATGCAAGGGACAACAGCCAGACAAGCCGAGCATCCTGTACTACCACCGACCACACCTTGGGAGTAACCGCTTGCCGGCGGTGGTCAAGTCGCTGCGCCAGAAGATCGAAAACCTCGGCGGCGAAGTTCGCTTCCTGACCAAATTGGATGATCTGGTGTGCGATGCGTCGGGGCTCAAGGGGGTCAATTCTTCCTCGGGGTTTATCCCGGCCTCGGTCGTGATCCTGGCAACCGGACACAGCGCCAGAGATACCTTTCAAATGCTGGTCGAGCGAAAAATACCCATGACTCCCAAGGCGTTCCAGTTTGGTGTGCGAATCGAACATCGTCAGGAGGTGGTCAACCGCGTGCAGTTTGGTCCCAAGCACGGCCGCTACGAAGAATTACTCGGAAACGCCGACTACTCGCTGGTCGCCAGTGGAGAACACGACTTGTTCACGTTCTGTATGTGTGCGGGGGGCTATATCATCCCGAGCGTTTCGCAAGAAGGGTACTTTTGCACGAACGGAATGAGCCTGAGCAAGCGGGATTCACCCTTCGCCAATAGCGGTTTAGTGGTCACGGTGCCGGTTGAATCGTTCGAGGGGTCGGATGTTCTGGCAGGGATGCGACTCCAGGAGCGATACGAGACCCGAGCATTCGAGATTGGTGGTCGGAGAGAATACAAGGCACCGGCACAGCGCGCCGAGGATTTTCTTTTGGGTCGGATATCAGCGAGTGTTCCCGCCAACAGCTATCCCCGCGGCGTTACTTCCTGCGACCTCCGCTCCGTGTTGCCGCCGATTGTTGCTGAAGCAGTCGCCCACGGACTGCCTCAGATGGATCGACGCTGGCATGGCCAGTTTCTCAGAGATGCCGTGCTGACTGGTCCCGAGTCCCGCGGTAGTTCGCCAGTGCGGATCGACCGCGATCCGCAATCGCGCGAGTCCCCCGGTGTGGCGGGTTTGTATCCGGTCGGTGAAGGAGCAGGGTATGCGGGTGGAATCGTCTCGGCAGCGGTCGATGGGCTTCGCACCGCCCGAGCAATCATCGGGAAATATACCCGGGTTGAGTGAGAAGAGGGATTCACCGCCGAGAACGTAGGTAAAGAAGAATTATTCACCGCCGAGAACGCAGAGGACGCAGAGAGAAGAAATGAGAAACAGAGGGGTTCAAACAATAATGCCTTTCTTGTTTTTCCTCTCTGCGTCCTCTGCGTTCTCGGTGGTGAATAATTCTTCGCCCACTTTCTTCACGAACTTTTCTTCACGCCCCAATCC
>DASZJS010000619.1:0-3080 GCA_035947935.1 Gemmata sp.
GGTGGGGTTTGAAAAGCCTCGACCCACCCTACAAAATCGTGCCTTTTTCACACCGCCGAAACGCATTCGAGGCCAAACGTCTCGGCGACCGCGGCGTTCGTCACCTTGCCGGCCTTGATGTTGACACCGGCAAGCAGCGCGGGGTTCTCTCTCACGGCCCGATCCGCTCCCTTGCTGGCCAGTTGGAGAGCATAAGGAAGGGTCACGTTGGTGAGTGCGTAAGTGCTGGTCCGACCGACCGCTCCGGGCATGTTCGTCACGCAATAGTGAACGATATCATCGACGATGTACGTCGGCTTGGCGTGCGTGGTGGGTCTGCTGGTCTCGAAGCAACCACCCTGATCGATGGCCACATCGATCACCACGGCTCGCGGTTGCATGAATTTAAGGTCTGACTGCCGGACGAGGTGTGGTGCCTTGGCACCCGGGATCAGCACTGCCCCGATTACCAAATCCGAAAGCCGCAGGCATTCGAGGATGTTCAACCGGTTGCTGAACACGGTCGTCACGTTCTGCGGCATCACATCGTCGATGTAACGGAGACGGTCCAGGTTCACATCGAGGATGAACACGTTCGCACCGAGCCCGGCCGCGACCCTGGCCGCGTTCACGCCCACGATTCCCGCGCCAATGATCGACACAGTTGCTGGTGGAACGCCGGGTACGCCCGCGAGCAGAATGCCGCGTCCATCGAAAGGCCGCTCCAGGTATTTCGCGCCCTCTTGAATGCTCATACGCCCCGCAACTTCACTCATCGGCGTCAGAAGCGGTAACGTGCCCTTCGCGTCCTTGATGGTCTCGTAGGCCACCGCGGTAATTCCGGACTTCATCACTACCCCGGTCAGGTGTTCATCCGCAGCAAAGTGAAAATACGTGAACACCGTTTGCCCAGCCCGCATGTGCGGCCACTCCTCCGGGAGTGGTTCCTTCACTTTCACCACCAGATCCGCTCGTTCCCAAACGGTTGCAGCGGAACCGACAATCTCGGCCCCATTAGCGGCGTACTGCTCATCGGTAATCCCACTCCCGCCTCCAGCCATCGACTGGATCAACACCTTGTGGCCAGCGCGGGTCAGTTCCTCGACTCCAGCAGGAACCATCGCCACCCGGTACTCGTCCGGCTTGATCTCCTTCGGAACGCCGACAATCATTCGATACCTCGCAGTTGGGTGAAGCGGAGAGAATTGGTGGTATTGTCGCGATCCCATGACTCGGGAATCAAGGGGAACTCGCACCCAGGGAAGAGCGGCAAAACGCACGGCCCGGGCAAAAGCCCGGGCCGTGTGCAGTTCCGACAACTGAACTCAGGGTTTCCCCTCACCCTTCGGATCTCGTTTCGGATCGGCCTTGGCCGGTCCCTTGGGATCGATCTTGGCCGGTCCCTTGGGATCGACTTTCGGTGCCACATGCTCCTCGGTTTTGTGCGGGCTGGCAGGTGGTGCCTTCTTCTCGTCCATCACCTGCGCCCGCGCAACCGCTGCCTTGGACACTTCGAGTTTCATACTGTGTACCGCTTCGGCACCCCTCGGAATCCCACCGCCGCGTCTGACGACTTCATTTTCGTGCCGCATCCGTGCTACGGCCACTTCACGCATCTCTCTGGCAGCTCTAGCTTCCTCATGTCGAGCCGCCATTGGCAGAGGTTGGATCCTCATCTCGGGGTGCATGTCCGCAACGATTCTCGTCGGAGCCACCATCGCCAGACCGGACACGTTCACGTTGTTCACCGTGATGCTTCTGTTCACCACCGTGAAGTTATTGGTGACGTTTACGACCGTCACGTTGGTAACCCTGTTGATCACGACGTTCTGCTGCACAAGAGTAACGGGTGGTGCGGCGATGGTTCCGCGGAAGCGACCCACGTACAAATCGCCCATCCCAGACGTCCAGGCAGGGCTGCCTCGATAGGCAACCGAGTAATAACTCCACAACGGATCGTATCCCCATCGCGGACCAGCTCCGAATCCCACAACAAACGCGCCATTCGGTCCGACAGTGCCGCACCAAGCCGAGTAACCCCCCGTTGCATATTGGGGGCCATAGTAATCGCCGAAGTAGTAACAGCCCCACCCGCGGCGAACGAACATCGCACCCATCATGCACTGGTCGCTCACGACGTAAGTTGGCGTGTAGACATACCCCGGCTGGGCATATATCGCCGTTGGGTACGCCACCGGCGCATACAACACGCCCCGGGTCGCGAGTGGGTAGTCCCAATATCCTTCGACGTAAATGTAGCCGATAGGACTCCAACGATAGTGTGCGGGTACCCACACCCAACCTGTCCGATACTCAAGCCATTCGCCGGGCCGCCAGACATAGCGACCTGCTCGCCAAACCCAGTTTCCCGGAATGTAGAAGCTCGTTGCCGTCGGTGCTGTTACGGTCGGGCCTCTTTCCAAGGTTGCCTGTGGCTCGGGGAGATACTGAACTTCCTGCTGCGGTGCCTGCTGTGCTTGTTGCGGTTGCTGTGCGGCGGCTTCCTGCCAGAACCCTGGCACCCATTGCCACGAAGCCTGCGCCCCACCCTGCGCTCCGCGCCACGAACCGGGAACCCATACTCGGCCCGGAGGCACACTCCGCCAAAAGCCACTGATCCAACTGAAATCGTTCCGATCCTCATCCCAGTGCCAGTACCCCGGAATCCACTGAACATTGTTGCCATCGGGCTTGTGGTCCGGGGGCAATTCATCAATCCCATCGGGGGGGTTCTTGGTGACCAGCGGCGTTGCAGTCGAAGATGCGGATGTATCCGCGTATGCCTCGTGGACTGGTCCTCGCGCCAGAACTTCCATTCCATTCCCGTTCGCGTCAGCAGCTGGCTGGGCAGGCGGCGGGGGTGGCGGCTGCGCTGGCATCAGCGCGGCAGATAGCGTCAGACCCAGCGCTACGGCAGTAATCACGACCAATTTCGGGAACCGTTTGTGCATCGCAGAACACCTCGCTCAACTCGGGTGGGCTTGCTTTCGCAGAGACAAATGTTTGGGGGAACTAAACTTGCGCTGAAGAACACCTTTGGGTGTTCAACTGCGCAAAGCCTCTGCGCTGCCCCTCATACCCAGAAGCCTCCCAGAAGGCAA
>DASZJS010000620.1:0-5793 GCA_035947935.1 Gemmata sp.
AACCGAAATCGGAATCACCGATCGACGCGAAAAAGAGCTTTCGGATCTCGGGTTCCTTCCACTCTGCCACTACAAGAACACCGACTATGCCGTGTTCTTCGGTGCCCAGACCGCCCAGAAACCCAAGAAGTACGACAAGCCGGAGGCAACCGCCAACGCCGCGATCTCCGCTCGTCTTCCTTACATCATGGCAAGCTCGCGCATCGCCCACTATTTGAAGGTGATGGCACGGGACAAGATCGGATCGTTCATGGAGGCCAAGGATTGCGAGGACTGGCTGAACAGGTGGATCAAGAACTATGTGAACGCCAGCCCCGGTGCTGGCCAGGAAACCCGGGCCAAATTCCCACTTGCTGAAGCCAAGATTTCGGTGATGGAAATTCCCGGAAAGCCCGGAGCCTATAACGCCGTTGCTCACCTCCGCCCCTGGCTCCAGTTCGAGGAACTGACGACCTCGCTCCGGATGGTCGCCCGGATTCCACAAATGGGAGGATGACGGCAGTTAATAGGGGCAAGGGGCAAGGGGTGAGGGGCAAGTGAAAAGACAAAAGCCAAGACCGAGTTGTGTTCCTCTTTCGGCTTTTCTCTTGCCCCACATTCCTGAAAAAGTTGCCCGTCGCTGACGCTTCTCGTTTTTAACTCTCGCCCCTTGCCCCTGTTGGCCCATGAATCCCCAGGCCGAACAGTACGAGACGCGATACGCCGAGCCGACACCCGTCGCCGCATCGCTGCTCGATTCCGTTCTCGCGGCTACCGAAGCCGCAACGCCCGGGGAGCGATTGGTTGGTCGAACGGCTGCGGCTGGTCGGCTGGATGCCTTCCTCCGGGAACAGGACACCGCGACAGCGGTTCGGTTATGGCTCGGGCAGGTTTCCCCAGCTACATCTGGCGATTTGAGACGGAGCGTGATCCGACGGCTGAATGCCGATGTGGCGCACCTTGATGACTTGCTCAATTCTCAGATGAATGCCATCCTGCATCACCCGGCGTTCCAGAAGTTAGAGGCGGGATGGCGAGGACTCAAGTTCCTGGTCGACAGCGTACCCGAAGGGGCGAATGTCAAGATCCGTGTAATGAACGCCACCTGGAAAGAACTCGTCCGCGATCAGGAGCGGGCCATCGAGTTCGACCAGAGCCAATTGTTCCGGAAGGTCTACAGCGACGAGTTTGGGACACCCGGTGGCGAACCGTTCGGGATGTTAATCGGTAACTACGATATCTGCCACAGGCCGTATGCGGACCATCCCACGGACGACATGACTGCCCTCCACGGGATTGCCGGTGTCGCCGCGGCTGCGTTCGCGCCATTTATTTGCGGGATCGATCCGCGATTCCTGGAACTTGAATCGTTCGCGAACCTGGAGCTACCACTCAATCTGGCCCGGACATTCGATCAGCTCGACTATCTGAAGTGGCGGGCGTTCCGGGATCAGGAGGATGCGCGGTTCGTTGGGCTTGCTCTGCCCCGGGTGGTCTATCGCCGCCCGTATGGCGACACCCCTGGTATCGCCCACGGTTTTGACTTTCGCGAGGACACCTCGGCCCCCGACCGATCCGGTTACCTGTGGGGGAGCCCGGTGTTCACTCTTGCGGCTTGTGCGGTACGTTCGTTTGCGGAATCAAACTGGCTAGCGGATGTACGTGGGGCTCGACCCGACGCGTCAAACGGTGGGAAAGTGGTTGGTCTGCCCGCAATTGGGTATGGGACGGGATCGGCTGAAACTCCGCGATCAGTGACCGATGCGCACCTGACAGACATTCAGGAAACGGAGTTGGCCGACCTTGGGTTCATCCCCCTGTGTCATACTCCTGGAGCGGCCGAAGCAGCGTTTTACACCACCCCGAGCGCGCAAAAACCCAAGACGTTTCAAGATGCGCCAGCAACAGCCAATGCCAGGCTTTCTGCAATGTTGCACTACATCCTGTGCGCCTCGCGATTTGCACACTATTTGAAGATAATTATGCGCGATGAGGTCGGGTCTTATGCCACCGCGGCAGATGTAGAGGATCGGCTGGCCAAATGGCTCATCGGATTTGTTACCGGAAACGACGATGCCAGCCCGGAGCAGAAAGCGAGATACCCCCTCCGCGAAGGAAAGGTCAAGGTTCGAGAGATCGATGGGAAGCCAGGAGCGTATCGGTGTTCGGTCTTTCTTCGCCCCCACTTCCAACTTGATCAGTTGTCAGCTGGCATCCAACTGACGACCCAGCTGACCAGCGGAACGGCAATGTAATTGTTGGTTACAGCGATTGCGGCGAAATGTGCAAAGCCTCGATCTTGATTTGTAGGGTGGGTCGAGGCTTTGCGAGCCCCACCAATACCACCTGCCCGAGAGAACACCCATGACTCCCGCGACCGACGCGTTCAAATCGGGAAAACTGGCCGATGCCGTGGCTGCGGCAATCGAGCAGGTACGGAATACACCTGCCGATCGTGGGAAGCGGATGTTTCTTGCCGAGTTGTTCTGCTTCACGGGCGACCTGGAACGCGCAGACAACCAACTCAATGTGTTGTTCCAACCCGATGCGCCTGAATTGATGGTAATCACCCTGTTTCGCCAATTGCTCCGTGGAGAAACTGCACGCCGGGAAGTTTTCGTCCATGGTCGCGTTCCCGAGTTCATCGCCCAACCGCCCGAACACATCAAGCTCCACTTGGAGGCAGCAATCCGAGTACGGGAAAACAGGTTAGCCGAAGCCAACGAACTACTCACAAAGGCCGAGACATTGCGTCCGGCCGTGACCGGAACCTGCGCTGGCACCCCATTCGATGACTTCCGCGACCTTGACGACCTCGTTGCTCCGATCCTGGAAGTCATCACCGCTAACGGCAACTACTACTGGGTCGCGACCAACACGATTGAGTTGTTGGAATTCCACAAACCGGAACGAACCCGCGATCTCTACTGGCGACCGGCTCACCTCATCGTGACGGATGGGCCGGATGGCATCGTTTACATACCGGCTTTGTACCCCGGGTCGCACGCAGCGACCGAAGAGGCTGTGAAACTCGGTCGCAGGACCGATTGGAGCAGCGGCGAAGCCGAACCATACCGCGGACTCGGTCTCCGCGAGTTCCTCGTTGGCGATAGCGCAAAATCGGTCATGGAGATCGGAACGATGACATTCAATAAGTAGTTGAGAGTGGAGAGTGGAAAACAGATCAAAGACTTTATTTGTCTTCGCTCTCCACTATCCACTATTCTGAACCTATGCCTCCCATCCGTTTCGACCAACCGCTCGTTCCATCGGTCCTTGACCGACTCCTCGACGATGATCCAGGCGTCACCAGCGAACCGCCCCGAAACCGATCGCAGTTGCTCCGCGAGATGAAACTCGCTGTGCGTCGGGACATCGAAAACCTTCTGAATTCGCGTCGGCGCAACGTTAGCCTGCCCCCTCGGCTACCTGAACTTACCCAGTCGCTTTTGTCGTATGGGGTGGCTGACTTCAGCGGAACAGGACCGGCGACCTCCAAACAACGCGAGGCATTTTGCCGAGTTCTCGAGGAGATTATCCGGCTAAACGAGCCACGACTTCTGGAGGTGCGAGTGGAGCTCGCGGCGAACCCGGAGCCAGGCGATCGAACGCTCCGGTTCCGGATCGATGCTCTCCTTCGGGCCGACCCAGCCCCCGAACCAGTGATATTCGATTCCGCCCTCGAACCTGTCAGCCATACGTTTGCAGTGCAGGGAGGGTGAGAGGCAGTGGATAGTTGAGAGTTGAGAGTGAAACAATGCCCGACGATTTGTTCTCGTACTACAACCGCGAACTCTCGTACATCCGCCGACACTCGGCTCGGTTTGCCGAAGCCTATCCGAAAGTAGCCGGCCGACTGCGGCTCGGCCCCGATGGAAGTGAAGATCCGCACGTCGAGCGGTTGCTCCAGGGTTTCGCGTATCTGACTGCCAGAGTCCGTCACAAACTCGACGATGAGTTCCCGGAGATCACCCAGGCATTACTCGGCGTCCTCTATCCGCACTACCTTACTCCCATCCCATCGTGTACGGTCGTGCAACTCGATCTTGCCGAGGGGCAGAACGAACTCACGGCCGGTGTGACCGTTCCTCGTGGCCAGGCTCTGGAGACAGACCCGATTCAGGGCGAACCGTGTCGATTCCAGACTTCCTACCCCGTCACCGTTTTCCCGATTGATGTTCGGTTCGCGGCCTTGATGTCAGCCCCATTTACAGCGCCGCCAACACCCCGGGCCAATTCTGCTTTGGCGGTGCTGCGCATCGTCCTGAGCTGTCGCTCGCCTGCCCTGCGATTCCGGGATCTTGGACTCAAACGATTGCGATTCTTTCTCCGCGGTCAGGCGCAGCATACACTCAAGCTCTACGAACTCCTGTTTAACCATGCCGTCGAAGTCGCATTCGCCAATCGACCCGACGACAAAGTTGCAGTCGCGATTGGTCCGGACGCCCTGAAACCGGTGGGGTTCGAGCCGGATGAGGGATTGCTCCCATACCCCCCTAGATCGTTCATGGGATATCGGCTGCTTACCGAGTTCTTCACCTTCCCGCAGAAGTTTCTCTTCGTCGATGTGGATGTACCATCGACTGCCCTCGCGCGCAGCGAAAACCAACTCGAACTCTTTATCTACTTGAACCGACAGGTGCCCGACCTGGAACCGAACATTTCGGCGGAGACATTCAAACTGAGTTGTACGCCGGTGATTAACCTGTACACTCAGCCGGCTGAGCCAATCCGTTTGACGCAGCAGGCTTTCGATTACCGGGTCGTGCCAGACCAGCGCCGGCCACTGGCACACGAAATCTATTCCATCGACCGTGTGATCGCCACGGCTCCAGACGGTCAGGAGGCCGAATACGTTCCGTTCTTTTCGGTGAAGCACGGTCGGCCGAACAATGAGGGGCCATACTGGCATTCGACTCGACGGCTGGCTGCGGATGCCATCCAGGCCGGGGATGGTCCCGCGATCGATCGGGGAACTGAGGTATATCTCTCGTTGGTCGATATCGGCTTCAACCCCGCGGCACCGTCGGATTGGACTATTCACGTCGAAGCAACGTGTATGAACCGCGATCTCCCCGCCCGGCTGCCGTTTGGTGGTGGCCAGCCGAAACTCCAGTTCGCGCAAGGGGGAGGGCCAGTCTCTCGCGTGATGTGTCTCACGGCACCCACGCAAACTGTCCGGACTCACCTAAAGGAAGAAGGACTGTGGCGGTTAGTATCGCACCTGACACTCAATCACCTTTCCTTGACGGATGGCACCGATGGGGCAGATGCCCTGCGGGAAATCCTGGCCCTTTACGATTTCACCGATTCCGCGGTCACTCGCGGGCAGATCGAAGGCGTTCGGGCGATCTCGGGAAAGCGGGTGCTTGGTCGGATTCACGGGGCCGTCTGTCGCGGTGTGGAGGTGGGAGTCGAGTTCGATGAGGACCGCTTCACGGGGAATGGACTTTATCTATTCGCTAGCGTCCTCGACCGATTCTTCGCGCTCTATGCGAGCGTGAACACGTTCACCCGGACGGTCGCGACACTCTCTCGTCGCGAAGGCGTGTATAAGCGATTCCCGTCCCGCGTTGGGGATCAGATTGTGATTTAGATTCAGTGTTCAGTTAAGACATTGGAACTACGTTTAAGGTGTCTGAGTTCTTTAACTGAACACTTAACACTGAAAATCTAACGAGGCTGCGCCTCAGACCGACGAGATGTAAAAGAGGGCTCCGGTCGTGCCGAAGCGGGGTTATGCTGGAGCATGCCCCATTGAACCGCAAAGCGGTTGATAGTCCACTTGGGACTGTGACGACCGGAACCCACCAT
>DASZJS010000621.1:0-9170 GCA_035947935.1 Gemmata sp.
GGGTTCACCTGGAGAGCCCCGAAGAGCGAATGTCTTTGTGTCAGGGCGAACCCGAAGCGTTAGCGACGGGGTGTTCGGGTCAAAACCCCAAGGTTGGAAAAATACTGGATGCGGGTTGTCCGTCTACCCCCGTGTCGCCTAAGACTCCTTACTGAGGGCGCGACCGGTTTTTCGCGGATGTTCTCCGCCAGCGATTCCACATGGGATCGAAAGATCAAGGCCCACTATAAAGCAAGCCCGGTTTCGCCTCGTTTCTCGCACCACCACACAGGGGACTCAAATGAAATCGCTGCATGTTGCCGCAACGGCTGTGTTTCTGGCCGGGTGTGCCATTGTCGCAACCGGAGAGGAGAAGAACGTGACCAGCCCACTCGATCTCAAGATGAAGGGAATTGATGGGAAGGAAATGGACCTCGCCAAACTCAAGGGCAAGGTCGTCCTCATCGTGAACGTCGCCAGCAAGTGTGGGTACACCCCGCAATACAAGGGTCTTCAGGAACTATTCAGCAAGCACGAGAAGGACGGCTTCGTGATCCTGGGCGTTCCGGCCAA
This sequence comes from Gemmata sp., assembly GCA_035947935.1. Lineage (GTDB taxonomy): Bacteria > Planctomycetota > Planctomycetia > Gemmatales > Gemmataceae > Gemmata. The sequence continues at coordinate 553 of DASZJS010000621.1, forward strand.
TGATTTCAGAGAACAGGAACCGGGAACCGATCAAGAAATCAAGGAATTCTGCACAACCAACTACAAGGTCACTTTCCCGATGACCTCGAAGGTTGTCGTCAAGGGGACCGACAAGACCGAACTGTACAAGATCCTGACGACCGCAACCCCTGACAAGGCCGGCAAAGTGACCGAGGTTGGCTGGAACTTCGAGAAGTTCCTGATTGGTCGCGATGGCAAAGTGGTTGGCCGGTTCAAATCCGCGGTTGCACCGGACTCGGAAGAGTTGATCAAGGCCATCAAGACCGAACTCGAAAAGCCCGCGAAGTAAACTCGGGCATGGTTTATACTTTGCGAGGTTTGTTCTGACACAAGCCCGAAACGGCAGTTTTGTAGTTGGGATTCGGGCTCAAGCCAAAGGGTCCACAGTTGGAACCGAGGTGCGGAAGCACCATCCCTACAAGCCCGAAGCGCCAGCGAGGAAAAAGCTGTCCCTCGCTGGCGCTTCTGGCTTGTATAGGGGCTTTTCGCATTACAACCATAAAAAGCGCAACTTCAAAACTGGCGCTTCGGGCTTGTGTCAATCTTCTTCCCTCAACCACTGGCTAACGGCTGCTGCATTTCCAAGGTCGTGATGTGCTTTTTGGGGTCTATTCTTCTTTCATCTCGATCAATCGTTCGCGTGCTTCGCCCTCAACGAATTGCCGTACCCGGGAATCTGCCGCGGTGGCGAGGCCTGCCTGTGGCCCATCGTAAAGAATCTGCTGCTCTCCGGGGTCGAGGCGGGATCGGGGGTAGAGCATCACCACGCGATCGGCACACTTGTGAACCGTCCGCATTTCATGGGTCACAACCACACTGGTAACCGGTCGCTTCTGTCGCGTTTGCAGAATCAACTCGTTGATGACATCGGTCATGATCGGGTCGAGACCCGTAGTCGGTTCGTCGTAGAGCATCACATCCGGATCGAGAGCCAGTGCCCGCGCCAGTCCCACTCGTTTTCGCATTCCGCCCGATAGCTCCGCTGGCATTTTCGACTCGGCTGTCGGTGGCAATCCCACATCTCGAAGCCGGTCGCGAACGCGGTTTGCAATCTCGGATTCACTCACTCCACCTTTCGCTCGGGGTCCGAACGCCACGTTATCGAATACGTTCAAGCTGTCGAACAGTGCCGCCTGTTGAAAGAGGAATCCGACCCGCAACCGCATCCTCGTGAGTGCTTGTTCGGTGAGTGTCCTCAGCGATGTCCCTTCAAACAGTACCTCACCCTCCGTCGGCTGGAGCAAACCAACAATCAGTTTGAGGAGTACGGTCTTTCCACAGCCACTTTCTCCGATCACGCAAAGAGTTTCATCGGCGTGGATAGCCAGATCGATCCCCGTCAGCACCTGCTGACGATCGAACCGCACTCCCACGCCTCGGAATTCGATGATTGGTCCTTGGTCCATAGTCCTCAGTCCTTCGGGAAGAGAACGGAGCGAAACGCCAGTTGTTTTCACGAAAGACGAGGGACGAATGACCAAGGACTAATTACGCCATATGCGGATTGAACGGAGGCCAGAGCAGCGAGTGCAAGGTGTTGATGAACAGTGCGAGGAAGAAGTCGATCACCAGAATTGCAACGAAGGAAAGGACGAATGCCTCCGTGGCCGCCCGGCCGACGCCTTCTGCGCCCGGTCGGCTGTTGAAACCGCGATGACAGGCGATCAAGGACAATACACCGCCAAACACCACCCCCTTCGCCAACCCGGTTAACAGATCCCAGTCTTTGACAAAGTCCTGGGTGTGCCGCCAGTAGTGATAGCTATCGATGTTGTACACCTTCAGGCAGATCAGCGTACTGCCCACGAGCCCCATCAGATCCGCCAGGACAGTCAGGAGTGGCAGAAGAATAAGGCACGCCAGCACACGAGGAGCAGCAAGGTACTTCACCGGATCGACGCCAAGGCAGGCCAGTGCATCGAGTTGTTCGGTTACTCGCATGGTTGCCATTTGAGCCGCCATCGCCGACCCAACCCGCCCGGCAAGCATCACCGCCGCCAGCACCGGACCAAGTTCCCGAACCAAAGACATGTGAATGATGGCCCCAAGCGACGTGTCCATTCCGATCGTGTGGAACTGCCCATACGCCTGGACCGCCAACACCATCCCGATAAACATCCCTGTGATGGCGATCACACCAACACTGGCAACTCCAACCTCCACCGAGACCCAGAGCAACTCCCTCCAGCGATAACTGCATCGCAACACGCCAGAGAGTGTTCTTGCGGCAAACAACGACCACTCACCCAGCGCTGCGGTAGCATCCGCAAGCGGAGTAACCAGAGAACGCTGGAGAAAGCCGTTCGTAGCTAACATGAACCCGGTTGTAGCCGATTCTTCAAAAAATCACAACGCTGGCTCAGTGTTCAGGCTTCGCCAGTGTTCAGTGTTCAGTGTTCAGAAATGACATTGAAACCACGCTTACATAGTCTGAGTTCTTCAACTGAACACTGAACACTCTGTTCTACTTGAGTCCCGCAAGATACTCCGCGAGTGTGTGAATTTCTTCATCCTTCAAGACACCCTCGAATTTGGGCATTAATTTTGCATTGGATATCACACTCTTCGGATCGCGAATGACTTTGGCGAACCACTCCACATCACGACCCGGTTTCGACCCGATATGAGTTAAGTCTGGTGCCTTGGAACTGCCGATCTTCGGGCCACCGGATTCCCCGGCCTGGGCGTGGCACTTGCTACAGTGCATGTTGTAAAGCACCTTCGGGTCACCGATTGCCGGGGTATCCCCCCCCGACTTTCCACTTCCACAACCTGCCAACATGCTCAACAGACCCGCCAGAGCAAGTATCCCCAACCAACAACGATCGAACATGATGACCTCCCGGATAAATGGAGACAAACGTAAGAGAGAAGCCAGGGTCAGGAATCCACCTCAGTGCTTTCCTGTCTCCTGGTTCCCGATAAAAAAGAAAGTGCATCCAGCAAATTATTCCTCTTCCGCCGAAAGGCGAGCGGTGTAGGCCGCCAGGGCTTCCCCGGCAGCCTCGGCAAATTCGCTCGCCGCATCGATATCGAAGCGAATGAATCCGAATGGTTCGCGGGGATCAATCCGGACAAATAAATCGATCGATCGCCCATCGAGCTGGTACGTCAACCAACCCGCCTCCAGAGGCTCATAACGCGCGCCCGGGATTCCAACCAGCACAGAAACCTCCGGTCGCTCGGGGCACACGAGCCGGGACACCTCACGGATTGTTGGCTTGAGCAACGGGTATAACTCGTCAGGGGGAGGGGCAAGTTCCCAGTCCCTGTCATCCACCCGGTAATAAAGCAACGCACCATACTCCGCAAACCGAATCTCCATTCGGGTTGCCAGGTCACGCAGCGCGTTCAAGATGATGATGTGAAGATATCGCCGGGCTTCAGACTCAGCGAGCAACTGGTCGGCAGATTCGTGGATCAACATGGGGCAATCCTGTCATGACTTCTGGGGGCACTCTTTTAAGATAGGGGGACTGGAATCCGTCAGAGGGTTTTCCTGTCTCCTGTCTCCTGATTTCCTCGATTCCTGACTCACGTCCTTCATAGCATGATTCTGGATGGTTGCTCATTCCTCATCCGGGGGTTGCACGAATGGCTACGCCGCTGACGGTTGTCATCTTTGGCGCATCGGGGGATCTCACGTCCCGAAAGCTCGTCCCTGCGCTGTTCAACTTGGCCCAGAAGGGCCGACTCACAGACGGGATCAAGGTACTCGGCGTAGCCCGATCACCATTCTCAGACGATGCCTTCCGCGAGCACCTTGCCGCTAAGGCCAAGGAAGCTCTGACCGGAGCGGGTGAGCCCTTCGATGCAGCGAAATGGGCCGGATTTGCAGCGAATGTTCACTATGTCTCCGCGGATGTGACTCAGCCGGCGGGTACAACTGCGCTGACGCAGTGGTTGAAATCGCGCGAGGGAACGGGCGGAGGCCGCAGGTTGTACTACCTGTCGGTATCGCCCGAACTCTACCCCCAACTCAGTGGCCATCTTGGGGAGGCCGGGTTGAACAGGGAAGATGGCGGCTTCCGCAGGCTCATCATCGAGAAACCGTTTGGGCACGATCTGAAAACAGCCGTGGCACTCAACGAGGCACTGCACAAACACTGGCGAGAAGATCAGCTTTACCGCATCGATCACTACCTCGGCAAGGACACCGTTCAGAACATCCTGGTTTTCCGGTTCGCCAACACGTTGTTCGAGCCACTGTGGAATTACCAGTACATCGACCACGTCCAGATTACGGTTGCGGAAACGGTGACAGTCGGTAGGCGCGGAGCCTACTACGACGGCAGCGGTGTTCTTCGCGACATGCTTCAGAACCACCTCTTGCAGATACTCACGATGGTAACGATGGAGGATCCCACGCGGTTCACGGCCGAGAATCTCCGCAACGAGAAAATGAAGGTGCTGACGGCAATCCCCGTTCCCGAAGTGACCAAGGCTTGCAAAGCGGTCGTTCTCGGGCAATATGCTGGCTACCGCTCCGAGCCGGGTGTACCACCAACCTCGAAAACCCCAACTTATGCCGCGGTTCGGCTTCAGGTGGAAAATCGGCGTTGGCATGGCGTGCCGTTCTATCTCCGGAGTGGGAAGGGGCTGAAGAACCGCTACAGCGAAGTGATGATTCAGTTCCGATGTCCCGCGCACCTGATGTTTCCCCTCCCGCCCGACGAGGTGCTGCAGTGCAATCGGATCACCCTGGTCGTTCAACCGAATGAGGGGATCCGCTTGAACTTCCAGACCAAGGTACCCGATGTCGATGGCGTGCGTCTCCAACCCCGCGACCTGGCATTCGACTACAAACACGCTTATGCCGACCGCGCCTTACCGGAGGCTTACGAGCGGCTTCTGCTCGATGCGATCCAGGGGGATGCGTCGCTGTTCATGCGGGCCGATGAGATCGAACGGGCCTGGGAGATCATCGACCCAATTATCGCGGCGACCACTCTACCGGATGCGCCACAACCAGAGGAATACACGGTCGGTTCGCAAGGGCCTGCCTGTGCCGACAAAATGCTCGATGCCGACGGTCGCAAGTGGCAACCGATTGGGTGAGAGCAACGATTCAGGATAAGTTATTGGTGGGTCGAGACCTGTAAGACAGGACGAGGCCCACCAATAACCCATCCCGGATCGTTGGCTGATAGTGGTGTCAACGTTGGTTTTATGTTCGATGCGATCCTTCCGCTTTACACACATCACGGCTTCTTGATCTTCTCCAATTCCGCATCAAGGAAGCTCTTCAACTGATCGAACGCGACAGCCTCTTTGATCCGGAACCGGTCGTGTTCCGGTGAATCGCGAGGGGGCATATCGGCATCTTTGTAGAGCCGAGCCTGAATCCGGGAGAGAACTTCCTGCTTGCGTTCCTTGGCGGCCGCTTTCAGCCACATTTCCCGGGCCTGTTTGTCGAGTGGGTCAAACGCCAGGGCGGGGATCAACTCAAACATTCGCGCTTTGCCCGTCGGGCGGACATCGTGGCAACGCAAACACGCCGTCGTCGGCACCACGACGGCCTCGACCTCTTCTACCGCCTTCGGGTCGTAACGGGGGCTGCTCGTGTACTCGCGGCGATCCGGGCTGAACCCTTCCGTGAACATGTACTTGGTCTTCAGGACTATATCGAGTCCCGCGACAAAGCGATCCTTGAACTCGTCACGGTCCGGGAGTGGCCCACCGGCCAGAACATCGGCGAACTCCGAACCTTCAAAGATTGCACGGGCCAGAGTTTTTGCGGAAACCTTCCGATTGTGCAATCGCTCAACTGCTTCATCCAAAGAACGGATGAGGAAATGTCGATCGCCAACAGTCAGGCCGATGGTACCCGAGAGCAAGACAGCGTTCACCGTGTCCGCTGGTTTCCGGTTGTTCGGTGGAATTTCTGAAACGAATGCTTTGGGGTTGCTTGGCACCGCGGAACTCGGCAGACCGTGATGACCCTTTGAGCGGGCGACGTCGTATCGAGAGATTGTCTCCAAATCCTTGAGGAATTGCTTGTTCGCGAGTTCGTTAGCCGATTTGATCTTGTCTACTGTGTACTGGAATGCTTGGGCATCCGATTGGCTGCGGAACCCACCTGAGGGAGGCTGAGGCAAGGGTCTGATCGTAGACATGTTCCACCCCGGAGGAAGGTTCCCTTCGGGAAGCATCCTGGCGAATGGAGCATAATCGATCAACGCGCCCGAGTTGGTGGATTTCATGAGAGTCAGCAATTCGCCTTGGAAGCGGTTATATGAGTTATCGTTCTCCCAGGCGTTGACAAGGCGTTTGGTTTCTACATCTTTCGGATCGAGTTCGCCAGGCTCCATGATGCCCATGAGTAACGCCACGAACGCTTTTCGTCCACCGGGAGAGCGGTTCATCAACCGGAAAGTCTCCCGGAATAGCCGGAGTTGCCTGCCAACGCGAACCGCATCATCAACCGCGCTGGGTTCTGGCGCTACCAGCGCCATACCATCAATCCGGTCGCGTACCCCGGCTGGTGCCCCTGGTTGAAGTACGGGTACCAAGTTGAATCTGTTGGCCACCAGAATTCGCAGGCGGGGGTGGTTAGTTGTGTCTGTCCACGGAGCAACCCCAAGTATGGGTCCTCGGTTTTTGTGGCAACTGAAGCAACGACCGCCATCCACGATGCGGAATTCCGGCTGGCTTTCGCCACCCATGTTCTCGATAACGCCGAAATCGAATTGTCGGCGCGAGGTGTTCCAGGAGATAAATTCGACCGAGGCCACTCGCGGATCGCCTCCTGCCGGATCCTTCTCCATACTCGCGACAAAGTAGATCCGCCCAACCAGGTTGGGCTGATTGGGGGCCGCATCACTGAGTTTTGATGCAACCGGCGCGATAACGACTCGTGGATTCCCAAGGCCCGAATCGAGCCGGACGGCCGAGAACACGACGGGGAGTTGGGCGAAGTTGCCGAGTTTACAAAGCGTCTTCCAGAGTTGGTCCCCGGTGGCTGGTGGTTTGCCACCGTTGGCATTGAGTACCGTGTTGATTGCGCTTGTGGTCAGCAGATCGACAGGTTTTGGCCTGGGTTGTGGTGCGACCTCGGCCGCGCGACTGGGACTCTTGAACCCGATCATTGTTGCGAGACATACAACGAACGCCGCGACGATGGTGGCACGGGATGCCCTGATCATGTTCGTCTACCTCCTGATGGTGGGACGTAACACTGTCATTTGTCGATAGGCAGAGCATTTCTCGGGCTTGAGATGGTGCACAATTTTCCAAAATATAACGAACACGAGAGGCGTTTGTTAGCGAAATTCTTCCCGCCCTTTTCAACCCTTCACCTTACCTCGCGCGGTGGTGGAGCGATTGGACGCGGCGATGGCAGCTTCTGAACTTCGGCAAGCACCGCTCCCACATCCACCCAGAGAGCATCCCAGTCGGCTTGCTCCTTTGCGGGCATTTCAATCCGACCTGGCCCAGGTCGAACGCCGACGAAGTTAAGGTCACTTAACCAGTGACCTAAATGCTGAACGAGCTTCTGGCGGCCCGCTGGGTTGTCGGATTTGGCCAAACTGGTTCGAAAGGCGAGATCAGCTTGTAGCCATCCCAGAGCCTGTCGGCGGAGAGCAAATCGGAAATTGGCATCGTCTGGAGAATCAATGCCCTTACCACATCCGGCCAGAACAGCGCAGCAAGCAGCGTTATATCTAATCGCGCTGTCGAGATCTTCTACCAACTTTGGCATGTCGGCAAATGCATCCGCGTAGAGTCGAGTTGCGATCGCATACTGCTTTCGAAATGTCTGCGCGCTGAGCATGGCCAAGTTGCAGGCTTCAATCGGCGTCCTGGGCCTGGCCCGGCCATTGGCCACTTCTTCGAGGAGAGGAACGAGGGACTGCCACTGCGTTGTCTGAAGCAAATTCTTTCGGGCCTGAGTATTTTTCGGATCGAGTCGGATGACTTCCTTGAAACAGTCAATCGCACCGTTCAGGTCGCCCTTGGCTCTCAAAGTCCACCCCAAATTGTCGTGAGCAGGGGCGTAATTCTGGTCGAGTCGGATGGCCTCCTTGAAACAGTCAATCGCACCGTTCAAGTCGCCCTTGGCTTTTAAAGTGTTCCCGAGGTTGCAGTGTAAATGAATGAATTTCGGATCGAGTCGGATGGCTTCCTTGAAGCAGACGATAGCTCCGTTCAAGTCACCCTTGGCTTTTAAGGCGTTTCCCAAGTTGTTCTGAGAAGGTGCATGATTGGGATTGATTCGGATAGCCAGCTTGTATGAGGCGATAGCCCCATCCAGGTCGCCTTTTTTGACGAGTACGATTCCCAAGTTGAAATGAGCAATGGTGTTTTCTGGATCGTGTTGAGTGGCTTCCTTGTATGAGGCAATAGCCCCATCCAGGTCGCCTTTTTTGACGAGTGCGATTCCCAAGTTGAAATGAGCAATGGTGCTTTTCGGATCGAGTCGGATGGCTTCCTTAAAGCAGGCGATAGCGGTATCCAGGTCATTCTTATCCTTCAAAATCCACCCCAGACCGTTATGAGCAGACGCGTATTTCGGATTGAGCCGAATAGCCTCCTTGAAGCAGGTAGTTGCACCATCCAAGTCGCCCTTCTTGTAGAGCGCACTACCCAGATTGTTG
>DASZJS010000622.1:0-3045 GCA_035947935.1 Gemmata sp.
TGCTTGAGCGATTACAAGCAGCGTCGCTGCCAATGCGGCAGCGACCATCGCTCCAATCCGTCGTCGGGACCACTCGCGGTTTCCTGCTGCCCATCGCGCCCACGCTGCGCCAGCGAGAGGGTACAGCAATGCAAAACCGAACAGGGGCCAGTGCGGAAGAACTCGTTGGTAACACGAAACAACGCTGAAAAAGCCAATCGGGACAATAGCCAGACACACCAACAGCCGATCCACACCTCGAACCGATCCAAACCGCAGAAGCTGCTTCCCGAGAACCCACAACATCAATCCCCACACCCAGGGAAAGAGATACGCCGCGGAGCCGAACGTCGCCTGGAGGAAACCGGTAATACGGAATTGCCCACCAGTCGCCCGACCAGCCTGGAAAGCAAACGATGCCCACTCATTCTCGGCGTTCCAGATCAGAACCGGTGCGAATGCAGCGAACCCAATTGCAATGGCCAAATACGGTCCCGGCGACCGAAGCAACCAACGCGCCCCGGGAGTGAGGAGGGCATATACAACCACTCCCGCGGGTAAGAGAACCGCGTGATACTTGCTCAACAGCGCGCCACCGAATCCCAACCCAACCCAGACCCAAGGCAGGATCTGCCCTGGTTTCGCCAGAGTCGCCTCACAGAGCGCCCAACTGGTGAGGATCGCAAAGAGCAGAAATGGGCCATCCGGAAGGGCAAGCCCTCCCGCTGCCAAGTAATATGCACTCAGATTCAAGAACAGCGCAGCATAAAACCCTGCCCAGGGGTTGTACCATTGCCCAACCCATCGGTACACGATCCATGTCGTGACTGCGAACAAAAGGACGAACCCGAGTCTGAGCGAAAGGGGATGAACCCATCCGCCACAAAGGAGAATGCCGGCGCGGGCGACCCACATCAACATCGGTGGGTGGTCGAAGTAACTCAAAGCCGGGTGAGTAGCGTAGAGATAGTGATAACTTTCATCGTTGCTCGCCTCCAGCACAGCGCCCCACACCAATCGGAACACAAGTGCGATGACAATCAAAAAAGTCACAGCCCGATCGGGGGTAATTGTCGCCCCCTGGACCGTAACGCGGAGACGGGATTTCAGGACCGTGAGAAATGGCATTGCGTTCGACTCGCAGTTCACATTCTGGCGCGGATCATAGGTGTTTGGGAGCTGTACACTTGCAGTAAACGCGACTTCGCCCCCCTAAACCCCTTGGTCGGTTTCTTTCGAGGAAATGAATAGGGAATTTCAACTCGCACCCGGGAAATGCGTTGTTCTGGTTGGGCTCAGCAATGCCTGGCCGATAAAATCGGTACGCTGCAAGGAAAGGTCAATTCACAAAAGGGTTGTCGTTATGTTGAAAGGCATCATCCCACCGGTCATTACACCATTCACCGCCGAGCAGGAACTCGATCTCCCGCGGCTCAAATCGCACATCGACTCCATGCTCGCCAAAGGCGTTCACGGTATCTTCGTCCTGGGCACAACGGGCGAGTTTTACGCTCTCGATGAGCGGGAAAAGCAGACAGTTGTCGCAACCGCCATCGCCCACGTCAACGGCCGGTCTCCCGTCTTCGTTGGCACGGGTGCGGAAACCACACGCGAGGTCATCCGTCTGACAAACATGGCCGAACGCGAACGCGCCAGCGGCGTTTCCGTCATAACGCCCTACTTCATCAAGCCGACACAGGCCGAACTCTCCGACCATTTTCGCCGCATTGCCGAGAGCACGAAACTCCCGGTCGTGCTCTACAACAACCCGGCCACCTGTGGCGGGCTGAGCATTGAGCCCGAGACCGTTGCCCGCCTCGCAGAAATGCCAAATATCATCGGCATCAAGGACAGTTCCGGCGACCTTCAGAACACCATCGAAATCATCCGTCAGACTCCGCGGAACAAGTTCAGCGTGCTGAACGGCCGGGATACGCTCATCCTTGCAGCCCTGAGTTTCGGAGCCCAGGGGGCGATTCCGGCTTCGTGCAACATTGCTCCCGATCTCTGCGTCGGGATTTATGACTCGTTTGCGAGGGGCGATCTGATCGCTGCGAAGGAGTTCCAGTCGCAGTTGCATCCGATCAGGATGGCGATGAGTCTTGGAACGGGAAATGGGGCCATCAAGGAAGCGCTCACACTACTTGGGCGGCCATGTGGTCCCAATCGTTCGCCCATTGCACCACTGTCCGAAGACAAGAAGGCAAAGTTGAAGTCAATCCTGGAAAAAGCGGGATTGCTGGATCGATGATTCCTGGTTTCCAACCACTTAATTGTCCTGATGAGCCACTTGGAACCGGGAACTGGAAACGATTTTGCTGATTGCAGGGCATCGTTTCCCATCAGCGTCAAGGGGTAAGCAGGCAAGAATTATCGACTCAAACGATTTTTCTGATTCCGTGGCTGGGTGTGCTAGAGTTCATGCGATGCCTCGTGAGCGGACCACGCCACGGATTGGAGGCTCATTAATGTCATTCGCCCAAATGCTCGATTCCGTAACCATTTGGGTTGCGGCCAATCTGCCGATCGCCGTCGGTGGCGGAGTCGCTATTGTCGTTCTCACCATCTTGTTTCTGATGAATCGGAAACGGCGGGGACACAATTTCAATAAGTTTGCTGCTGCCGCTGCTGCCGCTGCTATACCCAGCACTCAGAACGAAGAAAAGGCGCTAAACTGGGCACCGCCCGAGCAATCCTATGCCGATCGCCGCGAGGCTGTCCGTCGGGAAGGGACTCCGGTTCGCGTTTTACTTGCGTCTCCAACATTCCGAAACGGCGTAAGCGATGGGTTCGTCCTTGATCGATCCACGGGCGGATTGCGGATCGCCATGTCAATTGCAATGGCTCCCGGCAGCACAATGCAGATACGGGCCGTCAACGCACCCGATACCATCGGTTTCGTCACGGTCATCATCCGGAGTTGCCGCAAGAACACCGACTTCTTCGAGATGGGATGCGAGTTCGAGAAGACGCCACCCTGGAATGTGTTGCTGCTTTTCGGCTGAGAATCGAACGCGAGCCCGATTCGACTCGATTCATCCGCGACTGCAAGACCTGAGGCCAATG
>DASZJS010000623.1:0-16579 GCA_035947935.1 Gemmata sp.
CCGCCAGTTGCTCCCCCTGTTTTCTTTGCTTTCCACTCGCGCACATCCAGCGATACCACTTCAACCGCTTTCAAGATTTGGGTATCGATCCCTTTCGTCCAGTCCTCGGGAGTGATCTCGACTGCAACGTCCGGAATCACCCCTTGCTTTTCCATGTTCACGCCCTTGGTCGTGAACACGCCCGTCCGGGGAAGCCGGAAAGTTGAGCCATCGATCAGCTTTGTGGAATAGGTTCCAATCACGAATCCGCCGGTCGCCTGCCCAACGATTTTGCCAAGCCCCAGAGTGCGGAAGGCATTGGGAAAAATCTCGGCATCAGAATAAGAACGGTTGTTCGTCATCACCACAAGCGGTTTCGTCCATTTGCGGTCGTAGCTCCGCATCACGAGCCCTTCGCCACCGTCCCGCTGTCGGAAATAGGTGTGTTCCTTGCCCGCGAGATAGTTCAGTACCTGATCGTGTGTGAACCCACCGCCGTTGTAGCGCACATCGATCACGATTGCATCCTTGTCGAAATGGTCTGAATACAGAGCGCGCACGAACACCTCCAAACCTGCCTCATCCATGCTCGGAATGTGGATATAACCAACCTTTCCACCCGATGCCTTGGCGACCTCTTCCGCGTTCCGCTGCACCCATCGCTCATACATCAACTGCGAGGAACGATTGCGATCCACTGCGGTCACTTCCACTCGGCGCTTGGCTTTCGGATCTTTTGGATTGTCGCTCACATCGAGCAGCACACTCTCTCCCACCTTGTTGTTCAGGAGATGAGACACGTTCACCTTCTCGGTCAACTCGACTCGATCGATGGATAGGATCACATCGCCGACCTTGATAGCTAACCCGCGCTTGTCTGCCGGCCCGCGTTTCAGCACCTCGGCCACCTTGAGCCCAGGCCCGCGATACGATTCATCGAAGATCAGCCCCAGATCGGCAGTCACCTCATCGGGGATCGGTAGGCGACCGCTGATTCCCAGGTGCGAAGCGTTGAGTTCACCGAGCATCAGGCTGATGAGGGCGTACAGGTCTTCTTTCTGGGCAACGTGTGCAACGAGAGGCTGATACTTGGCCCGAACCGCTTCCCAGTTGGTCCCGTGATGTTTCGAGTCGTAGAACTGGTCGGACAGCGCCCGCCAGCACTGCACGAACATCTCAGCGTATTCCTCATCGCGTTTGACTGTCATCTTGGCCTGGAAGTTGATTCGCATTGGCTCGGTAGAAATCGAGGTGGTAGGCAACCCGAATGGGCTGCTTGCCCGTATCGCTCGCAGTTCACCACCCCCATTCAGGTAATAGATCATTCCGGAAATCTTCCGCGACCACCGGATATTCCGCGGCGATTGACCAGAGAGCGTGAGGCGGGTCACATTGCTACCGTTGCTGCTGGCGACCCACAGATCGTCGCCAGTGCCAGAATGTCGAAACGCGATCTGTTGTCCGTTCGGGGAAATTGCTGCATCATCGGCGGACATGGCCGTCGGCCGCTCGGTCCGCAAGTGAATATCGTCCCAGTCGATCTCGCTCGCTCCACCAGGTATACCCGGTCGTTGAAGACTGAGAACGTGTGGTGAATAAAGCCCTCGGCGCTGGCTGATGAACCCGATCTTGCCGCCCGTTCGGCTCCAGGAGACATCCCCGTTGTACGTGGCATAGCGGGTGATGTTTTTCGGGGCTGACGACCCATCGGTCGGCACAATGAACAGTTCGCTGGCAAACGACCCATCCGTCCGGGCGTACACCATCATCTTGCCATCGGGCGACCAGTCGTAGTCGAACACCTGGCTTTCGCTCACCAGCACTTTCTGCCCGGTCCCATCTGGATTCATCGTCCACAGCTTACCGGATCTCAAGAACGCGATTCTGTCTCCCTTGGGGCTAAAGGATGGACCAACCTCACCTTCCGGGGTATCCGTCAGTTGCTTCACTTTGAACTTGTTTGCCTTGGTCAATTCCATGTGTTCAGGATCATCGGGTTGCAGGAGGTAAATATCCTCGTGTCCCGTGCGGTCGGAGAGGAACAGGATACTCTTGCCATCGGGGCTGAAGCTGGCCCCGTGGTCGAACCCGGGTGAGTCGGTCAGTCGCGTGGCCTTCCCACCTTCGGGAAGACGAATCAGGAAAAGTTCGCCTTGCACCGCGATCACTCCCGCATCCTCGTCTGCATTCGGAGCAAACTCGGTCGCGTCTTTCGTAAAGGTGATGCTCCGCTCTGTGTTCGATTTGTCGTCGGCATTGACCTCTATGGCCAATTTCCGCGGCGAAGCGCCCGACCGGGTTCCTACAACCCACAGATCGGCACCGCATTCGTAGACGATCCATTCACCGTTGCCGCTGACCCTGGCCCGGCGGACGCTCTCTTCCTCGTGTGTCGTGATCCGCTGATATCCGCCCTCGGCAACCATTCCGGGGCTGAGATTCTGGGCGATGATGTTCGCGCAACCGGGTTTGCTCCCCTTTTCCGAGACGTAGTAAAGTTTCCGTCCGTCGGGTGCCCACATGGGGCTGCCATCCTGTCCTTCAAACGTCGTCAACTGCTTTTGCGAAGTGCCATCACTGTTGCTGATCCAGATATCATCGTTGCTCGATCCTCGATACCCGCGGCGATACCACGTCCCGGGCCCGCGGACGAACGCAATCGATCCGCCCACCGGAGCAAAGTGAGCTTCCTTGCCTTCAAAGAGAGGGAGTTTTCGCTCGGGACCGCCCTCGATGGGAACGGTGTAGGAGTCGATATTCGGTGGAAATGCCGTGGACCGAGACGATGAGAACACGACACTTTTCCCATCAGGAGTCCAACCAGTCACCATGTCCGGAGCGCTATCGAAGGTCAATCGCCGCGGTTTTCCGCCAACCACGGGAATGATAAACACATCGTAACTACCGTGTCTGTTTGAGCTAAAGGCAATCCACTTGCCATCCGGGCTGAAGATGGGGTTGATGTCGTGGGCTTCGTGCATCGTGACGGGACGGGCAACCCCACCGATCGCTTCGACGGTCCAGATATCGCCCAAGTAGCTGAATGCAATCAGTTTCCCATCTGGGGAGATATCCGGGGTGCGAGCGATTCGGATCGGTTCCTGAGCAAAAGCACCTGAAGGCGAAAGGCATAGGACGAACGGCAATACGTGAAAAGCCAGTTTTTGGACAAGACTTCGAGAGTCTTTCGTTTTTTGGCTTTTTCGAGCGCCAATCACGTTGGGATGTGAGAACATGGGTGGGAGGTTCCTATCGAAGATCGCGGGAGCGTGATATTAACGGAATCTTAACTCCAGCTTAACACCACGGTGCGCTGGGTTCCAAATGGAATGACGACCGCGTTTATCCAGTTTGACACTACATGCCCCAAAAACGGTGCAATCGAGACGAAGTTTTGTTCTGAGCGGCGTCCTCCTCTGGCGTTTGTTCTCTGCGCTTTCTGAAAGAGGCATGAGACTTGCGCCAAAGGGGCGTGACAAAAGTGGCAGTGGGGTATTAGTATCTTAGAGGGAATGTCCACCCATCTTTTCGGGGTTTGCCATGCGGCTTAAGTGGCTCGCCTTAACTTTCCTGCTCGGGTTTATCGTTATCCTCGATCCAACCCAAACAGCGGGTCAATATCCGCAGGGTGAAAAGGTTGGGAAGGGTGGCGGCAAAAACAAAGGCAACTTTGGAGGCTTCAACCCCGGTGGAGGCGCAACGCCGGGAGCATTTCCTCCTGGTGGCATGAGCGGCAACCCTGGGGGCGGTTTCAACCGCACTCCAGGTGGTGGTTTTGGCGGCCCTCCAGGTGGTGGCGGTGGCGGCCCTCCGGGTGGTGGTAGGGGAATGTTTACGCCCGATAATATGTGGGCGATGCAGCTTTCCCGTGCCAACCTCCCACCCAACAGCGACTCGATCGACATGAACCAAGTATCACCTCAGACTCGCGATTTCTTGGGACGCATGACCCCAATCCCCGAGAATGGCATTCTGACAAAAGAGATGTTCATTACGGCATTAGCTACCCAGAACGAAGCGAGGGCAAGGGGACCAGGTGCGTCGCCACAGGTGGTCGTTATTGCAACAGGACAACAACAAGGCCGACCCGATTTCGGCAACTGGAATTTTAAGCCAGATGGTGGGGACAATGGCGAGAGTGGCAGTCGGGATCGCAAGAACGACAAGAAGGACACAGAGGATGTTCAGCCTGGCCCGATCAGGTACGGCAAGATCTCGAAGGAGCTTCTTGATGCCTACCCGTGGTTCGAGGAATACGACATCAATAAGGATGGGCAAATCGAACTCTGGGAATGGCGAAAATCCGGGGGGACTATGGCCGAGTTCCAGGCGTATGATTTGAACGGTGATGACATCATCACGGCCGATGAACTCATTCGGGGGAAGCAACTGGACGCAGATCGAAAGCATGTTTTTGCGATTGAAAATGGCGAGCGACCACCGCCTACGCAAGTAGCTGGTAAAAAAGGCCCTGGTGGACCAAAAGGCCCTGGTGGGCCACGAGGGCCTGGAGATCCACAAAAATCCGACACGGCCACTGCCGAGGATGCTTCAGACAAGGCGAACGAGAAGGCGAATGCCGACCCCGACAAAAAGAACTCAGAGAAGAAGACCCCAGAAGGCGGTGCACCTTCGGGCAAAGGTGCCAACCGAGGACCAAATATGTGGCAGAATGGCGGCAAACCCTAGGACGGGACACCCAGGAAAGGAATGAACTGACTCGCGAACTCAATCCATCATCGCACAGCCCGCCGACAAATCGGCGGGCTGTGTTGTTTTCCAAATCGAACGACATTCCACAAGTCGAGGGAAGCCCTCAACGTGAGTTCTGATTCTCTTTGATCCTCGCTTCTTTCGCGTTCTGCACTGAGCTGGATAAGATGTGGTGTGGAGTGTCTGTTGAAGCACTGCGGTTTGAATAGCACCGAGAAACCGCTCCTCAGCAACCGTTTGGAGCGACAAAACCATGACAATGATGCGCAGTCTGTCACTGATCTCCGAACCTACGACCGACCCGGTCTGCGGGATGACGGTCGATCCCAGTTCATCCGCTGATTCGTATCGTCATGGCGAAACGACCTACCACTTTTGCAGCCGTCACTGTCTGGAGAAGTTCAAGAGTGACCCCGAGAGCTACACTCACGGGAAACCCATTGAGGGAAGTTCGTGTTGCAGCGAGACAACACCCAGCGCAAACGCATCAGTCGCGGCACCTGGAACGCAATACACCTGTCCGATGCACCCCGAGATTCTCCGCGACACTCCGGGAACCTGCCCCAAATGCGGTATGGCCCTGGAACCAAAGGTTCCACATGCCGGGGCTGAAGATACATCCGAACTCCGCGACATGACTCGACGGTTTGGAGTATCCATCGTCCTGACTCTGCCCGTGTTCGTCCTGACAATGGCTCCGATGATACCTGGAGTGAATCTCCCGCATGGACTCGCGATTGCAGCCAACTGGGTCGGGCTGATCTTCTCAACCCCGGTTGTGTTCTGGGCCGGGTGGCCGTTCTTCGAGCGGGCAATCCAGGCTCTGAGGAATCGCACTTCCAACATGTTCACTTTGATTGGACTGGGAACACTCGCGGCGTGGGGATACAGCACTATTGCTACGCTGGCCCCAACCCTCATCCCTACGGAGTTCCACGAGCATCACGGCACGATCCAGACTTACTTTGAGGCGGCGGCCGTGATCGTCACTCTCGTCTTGCTCGGTCAAGTTCTCGAACTCCGCGCCCGACGAAAAACAGGCGATGCCATCCGCAGCCTGCTTGGTCTGACACCAACAACTGCCCGTCTCGTAAGCAGCAATGGGACGGAGATCGATGTGCCGCTTGGGGATGTCCAGGTAGGCGATCATCTGCGCGTTCGACCGGGAGAAAAGGTTCCCGTCGATGGAGTGTTGGTCGAGGGCTCCAGTGCAGTCGATGAATCCATGCTTACCGGCGAACCGCTCCCGGTCGAGAAAAAGCACGGAGACTCAGCGATTGGTGGGACGATGAACGGCAATGGCTCGTTCATCATGGAATCCCAGAAGGTCGGAAGCGACACCGTTCTTGCCCGGATCGTACAACTGGTTGCGGAGTCCCAGCGGAGCCGGGCACCGATCCAGAACCTGGCAGATGTCGTTGCCGCATGGTTTGTCCCGGCTGTGGTGATGGTATCCGTTATCACATTCGTCCTGTGGGCGGTTTTCGGTCCTTCCCCTGCACTCGCTTACGCACTGGTTAATGCTGTTGCTGTGTTAATTATCGCTTGTCCCTGCGCCCTGGGACTGGCAACTCCGATGGCTGTGACCGTTGGGGTGGGAAGGGGGGCGATGGCGGGCATCCTCATCAAATCTGCTGATGTGTT
The DNA here is from genome assembly GCA_035947935.1 of Gemmata sp. Lineage (GTDB taxonomy): Bacteria > Planctomycetota > Planctomycetia > Gemmatales > Gemmataceae > Gemmata. Next base: position 6,337 of record DASZJS010000623.1, read on the forward strand.
GGAACGGATGGAGAAAGTCGATACGGTCGTGGTGGATAAGACCGGAACTCTGACCGAGGGCAAACCCCGGCTGGTCAGTCTGCTTCCGCTAGGCGATCTCAGCGAGTCCGACTTACTCCAGTTCGCTGCCGATTTGGAACAGGGAAGCGAACACCCGCTCGCGGCCGCCATACTGACCGGTGCAAAGGAACGCGGGGTCAACTCCCGACCAGTTGATGGGTTCGAGTCTGTTACAGGGAAAGGTGTGCGAGGTCGTCTCGGTGGTCGTATGGTGGCACTCGGAAACGCGGCGATGATGGAGACCGCTGGTGTCCGCGATCTGGAAAAACTACAAAGCAGTGCCGACTCACTTCGTCAGGAGGGGCAAACGGTTGTGTTTGTCGCCGTGAATGAGCAACCGGCTGGACTACTTGGAATTGCCGACCCAATCAAGTCCACAACACATGATGCTGTAACGCAACTCCACGCAGAGGGAATACGGGTCATCATGCTGACTGGGGACAGCCGAGCCACCGCGGAGGCAGTGGCACGGAAACTTGGAATTGATGAAGTGATCGCTGAGGTCTTGCCCGACCAAAAGGGAGAGAGGATCCGACAACTTCTCTCCACGGGAAAAGTGGTGGCGATGGCAGGCGATGGTGTGAACGATGCTCCTGCACTGGCTGCCGCGGATGTCGGAATCGCAATGGGAACCGGAACAGATGTGGCGATGGAATCGGCCGGCGTAACGCTAGTGAAGGGTGACCTGCGTGGAATAGTCCGCGCTAGACGATTGAGCCGAGCGACGATGAAAAACGTCCGCCAGAACCTCGCCTTTGCCTTCGCCTATAACCTCCTCGGAGTTCCGATCGCTGCGGGTGTGTTGTATCCGTTCTTCGGCCTTCTCCTGAGCCCGATGATCGCTGCCGCCGCGATGAGTTTGAGTTCTGTTTCCGTGATCGCAAATGCACTTCGGTTGCGGTATGTGGAAGTGTGACCCTTGCATGAGTCCACGTTGTTGACACAACTCTGCCGTCTTTTCAAACCCATCAAAATCTCCTCAAGTTTTCGCGCAAGAACGAAGCGCATCCACGTTCAATGGGTGCAAGACCCAAGCCAAGCCCCAAAACAAAAACGGGGCAAGAAACCGCAACAAGGAGTATCTGTCATGAAGCGTGTACTATTCGGACTGGCAACAGTCGCATTGCTCGCAGGGTTGTGTGGAACAGCATCGGCTCAGGCACCTCCTGGTTATCCCCAACCCGTTGTCCCGGCCTATCAGCCTCCCGTCGTAGTTGGTGGAACCATCGTAACATCGCCCAGTGTGGTAGTCCCCACGATCGTGGCTCCTCCGGCGGTTGTGGTTTCTCCAGTACTGCCCACGATCGGGATCGGGTTTGGTTACCCATACTACGGACGGCCTTACTATTACCCTCACTACTACCACCGCCGCTGGTGATCTCGAATGCTCAAGCGTGAACCAGTCTGAAACAACCCCGAGCCGCCCCCCAAGTGGGCGGCTTGTTTATTTCACCAGAAGATTCGACCCAATCCCTTCCGCCCCGGTCGCCGCATATAGAGGTAAATGACCGTGCCGGAAACGATAATCGCGATCAACGCCAGACCCCACATCAGACCGATCACTTGCCCCCAATCGCCGAACGCTTCGCCGCTGTGCAGTCGCACCAGAAACGGCTTATCGACGTAGACTTCCTCACGCAAAAACTCGCCCGTGTGGGCATTGAACACCAGCTTCTTGTCTTCGCCGCCACCAGGTTTGCCGAGGAAGATAGTCACGGAAGGGGGTTCCGTCTTGAAGTCAAGTGTCACCCGATCAATCGGTGTTCCCTGAGCGCGCTCGGTCGCCCCCGCGACCGCTTTCGCAAGCGGTTCGGACCACGCTGCGGTTGCAGGTGGTAGCTTCACCTCACTCACGCGCTCGCGTGCCTTCTCCCGGGCTTCCTCATCCTCGCTAAAAATTTCCACAGCCCCGGCCAAGACTCCGGTAATGGCAGCGAACAATACAAAGGGGGTCGCGACAAACCCAATCCACCGATGCCATTTCCGCCACCCAGGCTGACTCATGCCTCGCCTCCGCTGATTCATGCACTACGGAGAACAAATTCCGCAGGTACAATGGTTGAACAACTCCACGAACCAATGGTATCCCACTACTGATCGGCGGTCACCTCAACTGGGAGCAAAACCCTTTGCCGCCTGTCCTGACTGTACATTGTCCGGTACTCTGACGGGCAAACCCTGGAGAGCCTGACCGATGTCGTTCGACCTTGATGCCCGGATCGCCGACTGGCGCAAGAGCCTGCTCGACACGACCAAGCGTAACCGACTGATCAAGTTCGTTGCGGGGCGAATCGGGGGGGTGAACCTCATCCACCCGAGTGCCAGCGATCTCTGGACCCGTCTTGTCCGCGAAGGCCGCACGCTCACGTTTCCCTGGAAACGGGAACTGCTGGGTCTGCCACGCGAGATTGTCGATGCGGATAAGCTGACGGCCGACTTCGACCCAACTCGCGGAACTGCCGATGCTGATGCGGGCGAACTGGCCCGCGAGCTCACCACCCTCAGCTTGCGATCCCAGAACCTCCGTCCCACGCACGTATTGACCGAGTTCACCGACCGCCAACTCGTGGCCCGACTCATCCGCCTGAGTCGCAGCGCCAAGGAGGCCGAAACCGACCACGGTGTAACCACCCTGTTCGCGGCGTTCGGATTCCTCCGCTGGTTCGAGCGAGCAGATTCGGATGAAGAAGTCCTTTCGCCGATGCTGCTCGTCCCGGTACGACTCCGCCGTGAAACGATTGAATCTCCTTTCACCCTCGAAGCATCGGAAGACGATGTTCTGCCCAACCATTGCCTCGCGGAATTGCTGGAAAACCAATTCAAAATCAAACTTCCAACGCATTCAGAATACGCACTCGATCCCGAAAACCCCGACTGCTTTGTCGGCTATCTGCGGGCGGTTGGTGAACGTATCAAAAACGTACCACATTGGAGCGTGATCGAAACCGCCGCAATCGGCGTCTTCAACTTTCAAAAGCTGGCCATGTGGGAAGACCTGGGCCGAAACACGGAGCGGATCAAGGCTCATCCACTCTGTCGGGCGGTCGCCGGAGACACCGCGGCGTTTCGCACGCCTCCGGAAGGACTTCCCGCGGCAACCGATCTCGACCGAGTTGTGACACCCAGTGCAGCGGTACACATCCTGGATGCCGACAGCAGCCAGCATGAGGCAATCGAAGCCGTGAAGCGCGGGGCCGATCTCGTTTTGGATGGTCCTCCAGGTACCGGCAAGAGCCAGACCATCGCCAACATGATCGCGGAAACACTCGCAGCGGGCAAAACCGTCCTGTTCGTCAGCGCGAAGATCGCAGCGCTGGAGGTGGTCAAGCGGCGACTCGACAAGTGCGGCCTCGGGGACTTTTGCCTCGAACTGCACAGCCAGAAGGCGAGCAAGAAAGAAGTGGTGACAGAACTGGGGCGGTGCTTGGAACTGACTCCCGAAGGCATGCCCGATATCGCTACGCAATTCCAGGAACTTGCAGATAGTCGAAGCAAACTGAACGAATTTGTGACGGAACTCCACGCGGTACGATCGCCGCTGGGCTGGAGCGCGTATCGAGTTCATGGCGAACTCGCCCGAATCGAGGCTTCCCGGGATCAACAGACTGCGCAAGGGCAATCATCTCGGGAAGGACGTCCTGCGGGGCGCTCTCGCATCGCGATCGCAGAACCGTTCGCGAAGGATGCCGATTACGTCCGCAAAGGGGTCGAGATTCTGGCTGTACTCGCCGATTGCCACTCGGTGATCGATGCCCCGGGCGGTCACCCCTGGCATAACTGTAAACTCTCGACGTTCACACATACTGTCCGGGACGATGCCGCCTACTCCCTGAGTCAGTTCGCCAGCGCGATACCCGCGGCACAACAGGCAGCAGAATCGCTCAAGGAAGCAGGATTCGCTGCGGCACCGTTGACGATCCCGGACTGGCGAACCGCTGTAGACAATGCTCAGCGGGTACTCGCTGCACCGATCTTTCCGCCAGAGTGGTTCCGCGCAGATCCGCGCGCCACCGCCGAAGCCCTGGTCGAACTCGACCGCGCCACCCGGGAAGCCCGTGAGCATGGAGGGCACTTACCCGAATTCGATTCCTCTGCTGTTCGCACGATCAAGAACCCGGATGAAGTGACGTTGAACCTGGATCGCGAACGGCTCATTTCAGCAACGATTCTCTCGGCCCGGGATCGATTGACAACGCTCACTCGCATCCAGGCAGCCCTCCAGTCCGTGCGCGAACAAGCGAAAACGGTCGATTCACTCGGCCGCGAAGTTGCCCGACAACTTCGGCTGGGTGCTCCTCTGTTTCGAGAACTCGGAGTCTTGGCGAGTCTTGCTGGGCGAGTTGCTCGAACATCACCGATTCCCCTGAGCTGGTGGGATGCCGTTCGGCGCGCGGAATTGGTCGCAGCAGTCACCCGGGCAGGAGAAGATGAGCGATCCGCGCAGGCCCAGCGGCCATCGCTTGTGACCAAACTGACCCCGACGGCACTTGCACCGGAGTCATCTCCACTTGCCCGCGAAGCAGCCGATGCCGCCAAATCGTTATGGCGGTGGCTGCCGTGGTCGCGGTGGGCCAAGATGCGAAAGTCAGTCGAGATTTGGTATCCAACCGGCATCCCCGATGGAGCGACCATCCGAGCCGACATGGCGGAACTCGCTCTGTATCACCGCCGAATGGATGCGGCCTGGCAAGTGGCTACTGCCTACAGCGCGGAGTTGTTCTCAGATGCAAGCGGGAAAACCGACTGGGTAGCGACAGCGGCAGGTTTGAAAGATATTGAGCAACTGGGGAAGTGGAACGCAGCGGCAGACCTCAAGGCGATGACCGGACCAGGTGGTAAGCTCGACCGCAAGAAATTACAGCCCAGCGCAGAGAATCTCGACCAGGCAATGAAGGCATTCGATGAAGGTTGGATGGCAGTTCTCAAGGAACTGGCCGTAGCCGATCCGACCAGCGCACTCTCGAAGCCCTCAGCCGAAGTCTTCGCATGGCTCGAATCCGAAATGGCGGCGATCGAGAAAGAAGCAACAGCACTGGGTCGGGTTGTCGGCCTGCTCACATCGGGGAAGGACGTTCCCGCTTCGGTTCTGAAAGAGCGGGCGGCTCATCTCCAACAACTGGTTGCAGCCCGCGCTCGTATCGCATCTGCTGCTGAGGTTCTCCAGGAGACACGTTCCGCCGAGGCTCTCGAAGCCATCGATCACTCCAGCAATGCGGGGGTGGCAGGCTCGCTACTTGCGTTCCTGACCGCCTGGGCTTGTCCGTTGACACCGAGCATCGTTGCTGGTCTCTCGGATCGTGGCGCACGAGAGCGACTCAGTGGAATTGTTCGTAATTCGGCTGCCGCACACCCGGAGTTCGATAAGACCTGGAACCGCATCACCACGGACCTGTTCGACCCGAATACCGTCGTTTCAACCAACCTCGTACTCAACAAAACCGCCTTTGCTGAATTGAAAACGTGGGCCGACGATCGCGCAAGCGATGTTGACCGCCTATCGGAGTGGGCGCGATTTCTCCAGGTGGAGAGGGATGCGAATGCGTTTGGTGTAGGTGGAATCATTGAAGAGGTGAAAGCTGGCGAATACGGCCCAACCGATGCCGCAAATGCCTTTCGTGCTCGTTTTTATCGCTTGTGGCTCGATTCTCTCCATCAGCAGATTCCTCTGCTTGGGAGTTTTGCCACGGCGATCCACGAACGGCTCATCGCACGATTCGCGGAACTTGACCGACTCTCGATCCGAAGCACACCTGCCCGGGTGCGAAACGAGTTGCTGATGAATCCGGAGAGGCCCCAAACGCAGGATGGTGTGCCCGAGACATCCGAACTCGGAATTCTGCTTCGGGAAGTCCACAAAAAACAGCGACATCTGCCACTCCGCCGACTGTTCGCCCAGATCCCTTGGGCGTTGCCTCGCATCAAGCCATGCTTGATGATGAGCCCGCTTGCAGTCAGTACGTTTCTAGACACTCCGGAAGTGCTTTTCGATCTCGTTATCTTCGATGAAGCCTCCCAGGTTCGCCCCCACGATGCTGTCTGCGCGATCTATCGCGGCAGGCAACTGGTTGTCGGAGGCGATCCAAAACAACTCCCACCTACCGACTTTTTCAACCGAACCGACGATGACGATGATGCAACGACCGATGAGGGGAGCATCGTTAACTACGAAAGTCTTCTCGATGTCTGTTTGTCGCGCGGCCTGACCCGCAAGTGGCTCCGCTGGCACTATCGCAGTCAGCGCGAGAGTCTCATTGCGTTCTCGAATAGCTATTTCTACGAGAACCGACTTATCACGTTCCCCAGCGCGGATGAAGCCACTGGCCCGGCTATCACCTTTGTGAAAGTCCCCGATGGACGGTTCAAGGATGGGGTCAATCCCATCGAAGCCAGGCGAATTGCGAACCTGGTGATGGAACACGCACACACAACTCCAAACCAAACGCTTGGGGTCATCGCGTTCAGTCAGCGACAGCAAGAACGCATCCTCGATGAACTCGAAGTTCTACGTCGGCAGAACGCGGCAACAGAGCCGTTTTTCGCAGAAACGGGCGAGGAACCGTTCTTCGTCAAGAATCTGGAGAATGTGCAGGGCGATGAGCGGGATGCGATCTTTCTCGATATCGGCTATGCGCCGGATGACGCTGGCAAGGTGGCGATGCGTTTTGGACCTCTGAACCACCAGGGCGGCGAACGGCGATTGAATGTCGCGATCACCCGAGCGCGCCGGGCAATGACGGTGGTGTCCTCGCTTACCGCTGCCGACATCGACTTGTCTCGCACCCGAGCCGAGGGTGCGAAGCTGCTGCGAGCATTCCTGGATTACGCAGCAAGAGGACCGGTGGCCTTTGGCGAAACGAGCGATCGAGCGCAGGGCGAATCCGAATCGCCTTTCGAGCAGGAAGTTGGCGATGAACTTGTCCGAAGGGGGTTGACGGTTCAGCGACAGATCGGTTGTGGTGGATATCGGATCGATCTGGCGATCACCGACTCGCAGCAAGGCGGCAAATACCTTCTCGGTGTGGAGTGCGACGGGGCAACCTACCATGCCGCGGCGACAGCGCGCGACCGCGATCGCCTTCGGCAAGCGGTGCTGGAAGGGCTTGGGTGGCGGCTCGTGCGGGTCTGGTCCTCCGACTGGGTTCGGGATCGGGAGAAGCAGGTGAAAAGGATACTGTCTGCCCTAAAAGACGCGAAAAATCCGAAGCCGACACCACCCGCACGCGAACCAGAATTCAAAACCTCGCCGGTGCCAAAGAAGCGGTCCCCCAAGTTGATCGAATACGAGGACATCGAGGCCGTTCCGGATTCCGCGCTGTCGGATGCCATCGTTGCGACTCTCATTGCATTCGGTTCGATTCCTGCGGAAGAACTGAGCGCTGCGGTATCGCGACGACTGGGATTCAAGCGAACGGGACCGAAGATCCGGGATCGGATCATCGCCTCGGTGAACGACCTCGTTGCCGCTGGCCGCCTGGTGCTGAGTGAGGAGAGCCGGGTCCGGTTGTCTTCGAGTTCAGGCACCCCTGGTCCGCCCAAAGTTTCTGGTGAACCGCAAAAAGCTTGACCAAAGACGAAGCCAACAATGCCCCCGGGCGATGAACGTGTACCACCCCATTCACGATCAGCCTCTTCCGCCCAAATGCCCGGTCATCTATCTTCCAGGAGTGGATGGTACGGGCAGGTTACTCTATCGGCAGAAGGGGCTATACGAGAACCACGAACCCCGCTGCCTCAGCTATCCGCAGGATGATCGGCACACCTACCCCGACCTTGTAAAACTTGGCATCGCGCAACTCGAAGAGACCGGACCGGCTGTTGTGATTGGTGAGTCGTTCGGAGGTGCAATCGCACTGATGATCGCCCTCGAACGCCCCGAACTGGTTCGCAGGCTTGTACTGATCTGCACGTTCGCCTACTACCCCAGGCGGTTCACCATCGACCTACTCGCTTGCCTTGGACCGTGGTTTCCCCGAACGCCAAACCACCCAGCTACCAATTCGATCCGTGGCCTCTTCTTCTTCGGTCCTGGAATCCCAAAAGCAGATCAAGATGAATGGTGGGAAAAAACCGCCGATGTGCCGATGCAAGCATATGGGCACCGGTTCACTCTGATTGCTGAACTCGATTTGCGATCCCGGCTTCAGGAAATTGATATTCCCACGTTGGTCTTCGCTGCCCCGAACGACTGGATTGTCCCCTGCCCTGCCAGCAAGGTTCTGGCGGCTCGATTACCGAGAGCCAGGCTGATGATGGCCCCGACCGGACACGCCGCGATGATCGATCCGCGCGTGGATATAGCAGCATGGCTTGCGAATGATGAATTGTGGGGCTCGTCGGCCCCGAATGGAACGGCTCTAGGGACGTGAACGCACCTGGCTATCGCGCCCCTTGCCACGGATTACTTGCCCCTCGCTTTGGGGAATTGCCAGTTCTCATCGAACAGCCCCGCGGCAACAACCTCGTATGCTGCGGGGTCTTTCGGGGTGGGTGTCGGCTTGAGGACAGCCCAATCGCCCAGTCGTGGGTAGAGCAGCGCGTTACTACCCTTGAAGTCGACTTCCTTGAACGTATGGCCAGAATTGAGGACGACGTATCGGGTAGGATTCAGCGGATTCGGGTAGATCAGCACCGGGATGTGCGTTTTTGGATCGTATTCCACGTCATTCACAACGAGCTTTTCCTTCGTCCAGGTGATCGGCAACTTGGGGAGAACCTTGGCGATCAGGGGATTGTTTTCGGGATCACCGAAGAGAACGAGGTTCTCAATCGGTCGCTTCTCAATCATCTCCTCGCGATAGGTTTGTAACATGCCACGGAAATACTTGTCCCATTCATAGGCGAATCGTTCACGAGATGCAGTCAGGTATTTGGTAGTTGTCGGATACCATCCCTCGCCAGATGGTGCGACGACCTTGAATTGAGTCGTAAAAGCATCGTCGATTGGACCCTGGAGCCAGGAGAAAACTGCACCACGCTTCCGCAATTGCTTTGCCCAAACAGCAGTATCAGCTACTGCCCACTTACCATTCGTTTTTTCGAGAACGTACAACCGATCTTCACGCAGTTTCACCTGGACGCGTTGCCCATCAATTTCAATCGTGGCCGGGATAGGATGGTCATCGGGATATAAACGGATGACAGCAATATTCTCGGTTGTGATCTTCAGTTCATCTTTCGTCCACCGCGAATCAATCACGGCTTTCTCGTATTGATGTTCGAGTGAATCGATCCAGCCGTGACCATAATCATTATACCGCGTGGTATAGGTAACGAAACGAACGTGTTCGGGATACTTTCGCCCTTGAACAAGGTATTTTTTGAACTCCACCTCTGCTTTATCTTGCCACTCCTTCGGCATTTGGTGTTCCAGTCTCGGGGCGATGAGGTGAGTGAAGCGAAGTGGTTCCTTGAACCCTTTCAAAGCCTTTTCGATGTTGTCCGCGGCAGCCTTTTGAGGATCATTTGCCCCGCTATACGCTACAACTGGCACATTGAACGCATTCTCGGCGTAATCAACGGCATCATAGATGCGCAGACACTTCTCCTGGTAGTCAGGGAGTTCCTTCGGTAAACCACCCACGTAGCCGTGGGTTGTTGTGAAGCCAGCCCCAGGACCAATTGCAGTGAATGAGAATGGATGATGTAAGCCGAGGTGCCAGGTTCCCGCTCCACCCATCGAAAAGCCTCGCAGGATGAGCTTTTCCAGGTCGATCGCAGGGGTTTCCTTGTCGCGTTGTTCTCTCATGAACCATTTCAGAGCATCGAAAACATCCTGTTCGCCAGCCCAGCGATACGCATTGTTTCCGCGACCGTAGACTTCGAGCTGCACGTAATCCAAATCCTTGGGTGCTGCCCTTGTTGTCGTGCCATGAGTTGCAATGAACTTCGCTTCAGTGAGCGCCGAGTCCCGCCCATGCAAAACAATATCGAGACGCCATTTCTTCTTCGGATCTTTCCCGTAGTCGTGTGGGAGCAGCACTGCAAAGGGTTGTATTGAACCATCCAGATCCGTACCGTAGGCCCGCACAACCCCCTTGCCGGGCGAATCCCGCCAAGGGGCTTTCCCTCCTTCGGCCTGTTTTGCCCGTTCCAGCCCCTGGTCGAGCGTCTGGATTGCCCAATTCTCACTACTGTCGCTGTACCATTCCTCAAACCGGACAATGTTCTCAGCGGCTTTCAAGTA
>DASZJS010000624.1:0-3138 GCA_035947935.1 Gemmata sp.
CTCCAGCCGTAGCAGGCACACGGAGTGTGCCTGCTACTTTCTTTCGTGCCGATGTGATATGGCTACCATACCGGTTGATGCGCACGGTGTCTGATGCGCTTGAGTTGCACGACGGGAAGCAGTTGTGAGCAAAACCAACAAGACCACAGTTACCGGTGCGAAACTCAGACCCGGCCTTGGTGTCGAGTTCGTCGGGGACGTGGCACCCAAGAAACCTGATTGCCTCAAGCGCCTGCGGGTTGAGAAGATCGCAGGAAACATCCTGAGGCAGGGTGCAGAGAGCCGGAACTCTCTTTCTTTTATGAAGGAAACTTCTGCGCCACCTCAATAATCTTGGCGTAGTATCTGTTTGGCCAGATGAAAATTACGAACTATACTCAAAAATAACACTGAGTAGGAAGATGGTGGAGGCGGGTGCAGACTCCAATGTCGCCCGGAGATATGGAGATCAAACCCTGTGGGGCCGCATTCTTCCAAACAGTCGATTTTGGCCTTCTTCCTTGCTATCGTTATACCTCCATGCGCCCCGACAGTCCCACTTTGACCGTGCCGACTGTTCGTCTCCCGTTGGGTGTACCGCGGGTTGAGTCGCAATGATCACCTCCGACCAGTCCGAACTTGCGCATGCTCTATTCGAGGAGAGCGGGGATGCACTTTTCCTGCTCGATCCTGAGACGGATCGGCTCATCGAAGTGAATCCGGTCGTTCTCCGGCTAACCGGATTCACGCGATCCGAGATCCTTCAATTCTCGGCAACCTATCTGTTCCGGTTTGAGTCAGCGGGCGGACGAGAACGACTTCGCGGGGCATTCTCCAAGACGACGGTGTTCCACAGTCAGGACGGCTTCCTCCTGCGCAGCAAGGAAGACACCTGGATTCCCGTCAACATCACGGTGTCCCGACTTCACGTCGTTCCGAAGACGCTGGGGTTAATTATTGCTCGGGACGACCGCGACCGGCGACAAGCTTTTGCCCAGGCGAGACGAGTGGAGGCCGAACTCCGTACTGTGCTGGGGAGTTCGCCAGCTGCGCTCTGGAGCGCAGAACGGTCACCCGGCCCGGATGTGACAGCGGGATGGCAATTCCGTTACATTTCGCCGCTGCTGGCCCGGATTGCTGGTCGGCCATTCGAGTTTTTCGACCAACAGCCCTCACCGTTCAAGTGGTCGGAAGTGGTTCACCCCTCCGACCGTGAAACATACCGGAGTTGGCTGCGTCGACTCCTCACCGGAACAGCATCAGATGCCGAGCAGCAATACCGGATTCTAGCACCGGATGGGTCAGTCCGATGGGTGCGGGACCGCCTCCAGGTTGTCCGGGATGCCTCGGGTCGGCCGAACCGGATCGATGGCTGTCTGGTTGATGTCACCGATCAGCGTCAAGCGGAAGAGGCACTTCGGCAGAGCGAACAACGGTTCCGGGCGCTGGTTGAGAAGAGTCGCGATGGAATCATGCTGATCGATGAGCGTGGGATAATCCGATACGCCACCCCAGCTTCCCGACTGACCTTTGGATACGATCCGCCCGATGTTTTGGGGAAGGATTTCTTCGAGCTGATCCACCCGGACGACCGGTCATCCACGCGCAAGAGGTTCGCCCGCGCCATCTCGCACGCCGGGGAAGATGTTTCGTACACCTTCCATGCTTCGGCTGCCGATGGATCGCCGCGGGTCATTGAGATGAATGCGTGTAACCGGCTGGATGACCCAAGCGTTCGAGCTGTGGTGGTGAATTACCGCGATGTGACCGAGCGGGAAACAGCTGCGGTGGCATTGGCCCGGCAGCATGCACTTCTCGAAGGACTGTTCGCATCCGTACCGGATATCGTTTGCTACAAGGATCGCGATCTGCGATTCCTCGGTGGCAACCCGGCATTTGAGGCTCTGATGGGCTGCCCGGTTGCAAACCTCATTGGGAAAACCTGCGAAGAACTGCTTGCTTCCGAGTGGGCCATCCGCATCCGGGCCATCGAGCCAGGGGTGCTGATATCGGGGCAAACTGCCCGGGGAAAAGAGTGGGTGAACTATCCCAATGGACGCCAAGCACTGCTGGATATCGCCGTATCTCCTCTGCGCGGGAACGATGGAAGCCCGGTCGGCCTCATCATCACTGGCCGGGATGTGACCGAGCAAAACCAGTTGGAAGAGCAACTGCGACAATCCCACAAACTGGAGGCAGTGGGACGATTGGCCGGAGGGATCGCGCACGACTTCAACAATCTCCTCACCGTCATCCTCGGAAATCTCGAACTCGTCCGCAGCGATGCGGCAGGAGACGATGAGACGGTACTCCTGGCCTCAACCGAACGAGCTGCAAGGCAGGCAGCCGACTTGACCAAGCAAATGCTTGGCTTTGCACGCCGACAACCACTCCGAACAGCGACACTCGACCTCAATGCCATCGTCCAGGACGCGATGGGGTTACTTCGCCGGACGATCGACCCTCGGATTACCATTAGGTTACGTGCGGCTGCCGATCTTCGTCCGGTTGCAGTCGATCCCGTGCAGATCCAGCAAGTTCTGATGAATCTGTGTCTGAACGCTCGGGATGCTATGCCCGAGGGGGGCACGCTGACCATTGAAACGGCCAACGCGGATGTTGCCCGTCAGCCGGGAGTGGAGGGGGAAGGTCCGCAGGGAGGGTTCGTCCGGGTAAGCGTTGCGGATACCGGAATTGGTATGACTGAGGATGTGCGGGCGAAGATCTTCGAGCCGTTCTTCACCACGAAGGATGTAGGGCAAGGGACGGGGCTTGGGCTGGCAGTTGTCTACGGTGTGGCTCGGGCTCACGGGGGATGGGTCGATTGCACTAGTACCCCAGGTGTCGGCAGTCGGTTCGATGTGTTCTTGCCCCGTGGGGTCACTTCGGACGAACTGACCACTGGCCCCGCGGTACCGTCGCAGGTGCCCGCACGAGGACGCGGCGAAGTAGTCTTGCTTGCCGACGATGAACCGCTGGTTCGTGCCCTGGCTCGAAACGCATTAGAACGGCAGGGTTATCGCGTGTTGCTGGCTGCGGATGGAGCCGAGGCAGTTGAAGTGTTTCAGCGCGAGAACGGCAAGGTGGCTTTGGTCATACTCGATGCGAGCATGCCGCTGATGTCAGGACAACAAGCCTGTGCAGCGATCCGCAAGCGTA
>DASZJS010000625.1:0-6798 GCA_035947935.1 Gemmata sp.
CGGGCGGCACCTTCTGCATCCGCTTGGGGGCAGTCATTTGGACAACCGCGCCGAAGAGTCGGATCGTCCGCTTGGCGTCCATTGGCCTGCGGTCCACCGCCATCAAGCCACCCTTCAAAGCCCCAGGTGTAATACTGGTGACGTTATCGACGAAGCGCTGGGTCGCAACTTCGGTCAGCTTCATGCTCATATCCCGGCCGGCCGAAACCAAGTGTAGTCCGTCTTGTGCAAACGTGGTTGCGAGAACCCAATCGGAGTGCGTGCCCATTTGCAGTATTTGTTTACCAGTGAGCGAGTCGATAGCCCGGACGGTATTGTCGGCACAACCGAACGCCACTGCCTTGCCATCGGGGGACCAACTCACCCCGTAGAGTGTGTCGAAAGTAACGGGCGCGGAGATGAGGAGTTTTTCCGTTTCGGGGTTCCAGATTTGGACTTCACCGAACCGGCCAGGCGCTCCGCCAACCGCGGCAAGTTTCTTTCCATCCGGTGAATAAGCCACCGACTGTACCCGCTCCGAGATCCCGATCAGTCGGGATTGGAGGGCATATGTTGCGGTGTTGTAGACCAATACCTCGTGATAGCCAGCGACCGCGAGCGATTTGCCGTTTGGTGAGAACGAAAGAGCCGTGACAACGGGAGGGGCCAAGTATTTCGGCGGATTGGCGGCATCAACCACAACGGCCTTGGCGCTTGCGGGGGTGTCATCCTTCGCACCTTGCACGATCCAGTCGGCTATCAGCTTGATCTGGATCGGGTTCAGTGGATCGCGGTTCTTGGGCATCTCCGCTTTGCCGTTCTCGTGAACCTTGATCTGCTCGATGAGGTAGCTTTCTGCTGGCTTGTTTGAAACAACACCGACCTTGCCCCGTTCGCCAGCCTTGAAGAGATCGCCATGTGCGGTCGTGACGAAACCGCCAAGTGGTTTTGCGGGTTGGTGACAGCCATTGCAATGCTGCTGGAAAATCGGCCGGACTTCTTTGTAGTAACTGACGGTGGCTGGCTCATCGGCCGCCGCGACTACTGGCAATATTGCAACAATTACGAATGCGAAAAAAGGAGAGCGTTTCTGCATGGATGCGAATCCCAGCGGATGGCGACGGGCTGAAGAAATTCGGCAGGAGTTTATAGTGTAGCAGTGGACGGTGGGGGTGTTCAACCATTATTATCTTTGTCCTTCGTCCTTGGTTCTTTATCCCTCGCCTTTCCGGAACGATACGCGGGTTGGTTTTGACGGAGGGCAAAGGACGAAATCCAAAGAATGAAGAACGAGAATTGGTCACTTCTGCGTTGTTCAGCAGCTACACTCAATTTAACTCAAACTGGATTCTTCCGCTTCACCCACAAAGGTATTTGTCATGCGTCAACTATTGGCAATTGCAGTCCTTGCGGCATTCCTGGCTCCAGTTGCAGCCGATGACCCAAAACCCGCGAAGTCGGAAGACAAGCAACTTGCAGACAAGGACAAGACCCTCGGTGTTGGTGACCCTGCCCCAGCGCTCCACGCCACAAAATGGCTCCAGGGCACCGAGGTGAAGGAGTTCGCTCCCAATAAAGTTTATGTTGTCGAGTTCTGGGCGACCTGGTGTGGACCGTGCATCGTCATGATGCCCCACATGAGCGATCTTCAAGCCGAATACCGCGACCAGGGCGTTACGTTCGTCGGTTTCTCCGCTAAAGATCAGAACAACACCCAGGAAAAAGTGACCGCCTTCGTTGAGAAACGCGGCCCGAAGCTCGGCTATACATTTGCTTATGCAGATGATCGCGAAACATATACCGCATGGATGACCGCTGCAAAGCGGAACGGCATTCCATGTTCGTTCGTGGTCGGCAAGGATGGGAAAATCGCGTACATCGGTCACCCGATGTACCTGGACGAAGTGCTCCCAAAAGTTGTTGCTGGGAAGTGGACGAAGGAAGATGCGGAAGGAATAGAAAAGGTAGAAGCCGAGGTGTTGGCCGTATTCAAGGCGATCGGCGGAACGGACGCTGAAGCGGGAGCAAACGCGCTTTTGGAGTTCCAGAAAAAACATCCCAAGCTGGCGGGAATTCCTTATTTCGTTGGGCCACGAATCAGCTTGCTCCTCAAGACCAAGAAAGTAGCGGAAGCTCGAAAGGCCGCGGAAGAAGTGATCGAAAAAGCGATCAAACGCGATGATCCAACTGCACTGTCCACAATGGCGGGGGTTCTCCGATCGCCTGCCGCCAATAATGACAAGGAGCTGCTCTCGCTTTCGCTCAGGGCAGCCGAGGCCGGGCTGAAGGTGGCAGGAGACAAGGATATGTTCGCTTTGTTGAATCTTGCCGAAACCTATTTCGCTCTTGGTGAGAAGGAGAAAGCCAGGGAATATGGTGCCAAGGCAGTCGCCGCGTCCACCGGAGAATCGGACGCGATGAAGAAATACGTTCAAGCTCAGGTCAAGAAATTCGACGACGAGAAGAAAGACAAGTAAAGCAGCGCCGTGACCGATTTGTCGCAACAATCGTCATTGTTGTCCACAATTGGTCTGTGACATGATTGAAAATGGGCTCAGGACAACAGTTCCTTTTTTGCACCCATAGATCAACTGGATAGAGCATCGGTCTACAGATACAATCAAACTTACACCCCCCCCTAAAATAAGGGGGTTTCTGCATTTCTCGTGACCTTCCACTTCACCGACTTGCATGCTCGTGCCTACTTTTTGTCCTGGGGCTTGTCCTTCTCCTTTTCGCGTTCTTTGATCGCGTCGATTGCGCCCTCCATCAATGGCGCGAGGCTTTTGTGGGTTTTCGCCGCCTTTTCGAGGGCGGGAATGGATTTGCTCGTCCCGACCTTACTCAGAATTTGCGTGGCGTTCTTGGCGGTTTGGACGCTCTTTTCCAGCGTCGGGATGACTTTCTCCTCGCAGGCCGGCCCGATATCGATCAGCGCCTGTGTCGCGAGCCCGTACCGGTTGCCCCCTGTGATTTCTGTCACCAGGCGCGGAATCGCTTTCTCGTACTTGATTTTGCCGCACGCGATGATTGCCCCTTCTTTCTCCGTGGGCCCTTTGCCGTCGATGAGATCGACAAGATCGGGACCGATCTCTTCAGTCGCCCAGTTAGGCAGCGCCGCGCCGGCCCGGCCTCTGACGATGGCGTTCGTGTTGTCTTTGGTGAACTCAATCAGCTTCTTCGCGACGCGGGCCTTGGCTTCGTCGTTCGGAGGATAGACGCCCACGAACCAAGCCACTTGCGCGGCGCGATCTCCTTTTTGCCCGACGGCCGCTTTTGCGAGATGGTCTTCGATTTCGGCTTCCGTCGCGATCTTGCGATCGTCCTTCTTCTTGTCCGTGCTGTTCTTCGTATCCTCCGCCTTGTTCGGCGGTGTTTTTTTGTCTTGGGCGGAACTTTCCGCCGAGAAGACAAACGCCGGGATGAGTACAGCCGCGGAGAGGAGCATTACCCGCATCATCCGATCCACCTTTCGGGAACCAGTAGGGAATTGAAAGTCGGGTCCGACCCAAAAGTGAGCGACACCCCAATACACAAGACACTACGGGAGTGAGAGTGAACCATCCGTTCTAGTCAAATACTGGCAAACCTGGATGGCGAGACGAACCACCCGCAAGCCCACCTCATAGGTGGGCAGTGTTCGCACTCTCGGCCGGCTCACTCCTCATCCATCGCGTCCCGCACTTGGGTGACAAGTAGAGTCATCTTTCGCCACAGTTGATTATTAGCACACTCAGAGCGTTTTCACCCAGAATCCTTGATCTGGTACCGATGTGTCGTGAATTTTGATCTAGCTTTGATGGCAAAGAGTTCAAAGAACCAACATTGGAAATCAGTCATGGAACTTTTCGCGGTTGGGCTTCGACCCGATACCAATTCCGAGGCATTCAAAGCAGGATGGATGCTCGGTGCAATGGCTGCGATGACAATCTGTGGGGCAATTCCTCTTGTCCAGGGGCTTAAGAGGGGGCACCCAATCTTAGGAACGATGGGAGCTTTATTAACTGCCGGGACAGCATGGTTTTTAGGATGTATTGGCGGGCTACCAGTTGCGTTTGTCTTTTCAGTTATTATTCGCGCGTTAGGAACGCCAGTAACAGATGATGCAACGCTTCGAGCCGAAGTGGAACGCCAACGAGACCGCGATTGGCAACGCTAACCGATATCTCCTTGCCACATGATGCCCACCGTTCCGGTTTTACAACACCGATTATCTGTATAAAAGCATGTTGAAAAACATGCTGTTTCCGACCATTTCTCATCATTTATTCACCTCACAAATGCAACTCAAACGATAACTTCCACCAAAAATGAGAGTTTGGGTTCGTTTGGCAGAATCAGTCATTTCGCAAGGCTAATATCAAAGAGTTAAAAAATAATCCATAAATAATTACGATATTATATTTAATACCAAAAGATTATTATGACAGTGGGCCTCGACTCTACAGGGATTGGCATGACAAAAGCGCGTGAATCTCCACAGTTCTTGTTTCCGATCTTCGCAGTTACCAAAATGGCAGAGTCCTATTCCCCGCGATGAGCCAATCATGACCGGTCTGGAACTTGCCAGAAAGCTGTACGATTCTTTTGAGAAGGACGACATTCCGGGTGTTTTGTCGTGTCTTGCCGATGATATTGTGTGGGAGCTGAATGGACCCACATCAATCCCGTATTTCGGGACATTTCGCGGCAAGGAAGCAGTCCAGAAGTTTTTTGCCAAGGTTGCGGCTGAGGAGGAAATCCTCCAGTTTGGAGCCGAACAATTCATTGATGGCGGCGATTCGGTAGCAGTCGTTGGCCGGGAGCATTGTCGAGCGAGGGCCACCGGGAAAGAATTTAAAGTACGGTGGACACACGTATTCGATTGCCGGGATGGAAAGATCGTTCGGTGGCGGGAATTTATCGACACAGCTCCGATGGCCGCTGCGTATCAAGGCTAATGGAGTCGCAATTCACTTCTTGCCTAAAATGATGTCCAATGCCCAGCATCCAAGAACGTGGGGACCATCGCTGCGGAGGTGGTTCAGGAGATCATCGTTGTTGCATCCCGCATCTTGAAGGGCATCGGCGAGGATGGGCATTCGGTCGAAAGCTTTCTCTTGGTAGATGCCCTTAGCGAGAGCGAGGACGGTGGATGTGAGCCAAGAGGGGTTGAAGGTGATGGGGCGGAAGGGGTTGCCAACCATTTCCTTTAACAATCTCAGGTTTTCCCGCCCGATCTCGTGGATCTTGTCGCGTTGAGTTTCTGACCAACTCCTGTCGGTATCCGATAAGTGTTGCTGTTGTATTTGCTGCGAGATGTTTCCCTGTATCTGGACCAGCATATCCCAGAAAAAGCTCGGGCTGAACAAGTCATTCAGGTACGCGATAGTACACCGGAACATCCGTCGCGTGACACATTCTACTTCGCCTTCGATGCCACTGTGCTTGGCCTTGACTGCTTGTATCCAATCTTCCACAGTCGCCAAGCCTTCTGCGTGCTTCTCGAATAAGGGGAAGTAATGTTGGCAAGCAGGGCAGAACCGGCCAAACATGAAGCGAGGTAATGAGGCACTGAGGAAAAGAAAGATTCTTCTAGGTTCCCGTTTGCGGAGCCAAGAAAGTGGGGTTTGCTTGAACTTATTCAGTGTTTCTAATGCCAACCATTCCTCTTCTGTCATCCTTCATTCTCCCTCTCGCTCACCGCGCCACCCGTATAACCTCTTCGCCGAAGCGTTCCATTTCCTCCAATTGCGGGCTGCACTGGAGTAGAAGTAGGTTCACTCCGACTGCCTCGAATGCCTTCACGCGGTCGATCACCTGTTGCGGCGTACCGATCAACCCGGAGCGGAGGCCGCGGTTGGAGACGGAATAGTCTTCGAGCGATACGCGCTGTTCGAGTTGCGTGCCAGAGAGCCATTGCTGATAGTTGTGGTAACCGGCCGCGGATTGCTTCACATCGGTGATTCGTGCAAGTTCCGCTTTGGCCTCGGCCTCGGTGTTGCGAACGATGCTGTAGCCCGCGACGCCGTAGATCATCGGGCCAAGCCCGAAACCCTCGCGCCGACGGCTCATGTCCTTGATCTTTTCCGCGATCCTTTCCGGTGGGTCGCCGTGCATCACATACGCATCGCATGTCTTGGCAATCAGGTTTTTCGCTGCCTCGGATTCGCCGCCAGCATAGATCACCGGTCGCGGTTTACTCGCCGGTTTCGGTTGCAAAACCGTGTCGTGAACCCGGTAATACTTGCCCTCGAACGTGAAGTGATCCTTCTTCCACATGGTATCCACAACTTCCAGCCACTCGGCGGTGCGGGCATAGCGGTCATCGTGCTGTTCAAAGTGAACGCCGTATTTGGTCGCCTCATCCTTCCACCACGAAGAGACAACATTAAGCGATAGCCGCCCACCGCCGCCAATGTTGTCGATATTCGCGGCTTGCTTGGCGAGTAGTGCGGGACTGTGGAACGTCGGTCGCACCGCGACCATCAGTTCGAGTCGCTCTGTGACCGCCATGAGCGCTGCGGCCGTACTCCAGGCATCGAGCGAGGGAGCTTCTTCGCCTTTGATGTCGTTCAGGTTCAACTCGGCCACGAGCGACAGATCGAAACCGATCTGTTCGCTACGTTGAGCGAGCCGCTTGTTGTACTCCCACGTCGGGGACATATTTTCGTCCGCGACATTACGAAGCCACCCACCGAAGACAGGCATCCAGTAACCGTATCGCATGGTAACAATCCGCCTAATCGCCCTCACCCCCCAACCCCCTCTCCCGGCGGGAGAGGGGGAGAAAGAGTTGTGGCATGTTTGTGACTGATTCGCCCTCACCCCCAACCCCTC
>DASZJS010000626.1:0-15341 GCA_035947935.1 Gemmata sp.
AGGGGGGCAACGGAGTGGGGCGTTCTACGAACGCCCGGCCAGTCCAAGACTTACGATGCCGCTCTACTAATAGTTTAGCATAAAGCCATTTCCAGTCAGGCACCGTGCGATAACCCATGCGCCTCCGCGCCATCCTGCCCCTGATATCTTTGCTCCTGGTCGCCTGCCTCGGCCCGACCGCGAGCCCGACTACCCCGGCCGCGCCGGCCGCCGGGTTCCCGCGGACGGTGCTGAAAGGCCACACGGACGCCGTTTACAGCGTGGCCTGGAGCCCGGATGGCAAGCGGTTGGCCTCCGGCTCAGCCGACTACACCAGCATGCTGTGGGATGTGGCGAGTGGGCGACCGCTGGCAACATTCAAAGGCCAGGGCGATGTGGTCGCGAGCGTAGCCTGGAGTCCCGATGGCCGGCAGTTGGCTTCGGGATGCAAAGATCACACGATCCGCGTCTGGGATACCGCCTCAGGCAAAAGTCTACTCGAACTCAAAAGACACGTCAAAGATGTGACAGCTATAGCGTGGAGCCCCGATGGTCGAAAGTTGGCTTCTGCGAGCGAGGACAATTATATCTACATCTGGGATTTGGTAAGCGGAAAGAGCCTGTTACAAGTCAGCAAAGGCGACATAGGCACCAGCAAGGTAACCAGTTTGGCGTGGAGTCCCGATGGCCAGCGGTTGGCTTCGGGAGACGTTATGGTCCGCATCTGGGATGCCGCCGTCGGCCGGATTCTGCACGAACTCCCTGAGCACACTGGCGGAGTTACTAGCCTGGCATGGTGCCCTGACGGCCGGCGGCTATCGTCGGCGCGCAGTGACGGTACTATTCGGGTCTGGGATACCACAAGCAGTCAAGCTTTGCTCGAACTCAAGGGGCACGTCAACAAAGTAACGAGCGTGGCATGGAGCCCCGATGGCCGCCGTCTGGCCTCGGGAAGTGAGGACTCGACGCTTCGGATATGGGATACCGCCAGCGTGCAAAGCGTGCTTGAACTGAAAGGGCGCATCCACCTGGAAACAAAAGCGGTGGCATGGAGTCCTGATGGACAGCGGCTGGCTTCAGGGGCTCGAATCTGGGATGCTGCCAGCGGACAGTCTTTGCTCGCTCTGCAAGGTCCCATAATCAACATAAACTGCATGGTGTGGAGCCCCGATGGCCGCCGTTTGGCCTCGGGGAGTTATGACAGCATAATTCGGATCTGGGATGCCGCCAGCGGTCAGCGATTGTCCGAGCTCAAAGGCCACACACATTCTGTAACCAGTGTGGCGTGGAGCCCAGATGGTCGGCGGCTCGCATCGAGTAGTTTGGACAACACTCTCCGGATCTGGGATACTGCGAGCGAACAAATCCTGCTCGAATTGAAGGGGCACGCCACCTTCGTGACCTCTGTGGCGTGGAGCTCCGACAGCCGCCGGTTGGCATCAGGAAGTACCGACGGGACAATTCGCATCTGGGATGCCGATGGCCACAGTCTTCTTGAATTCAAGGCGCATTCAGTTGGAGTAAACAGTGTGGCATGGAGTACCGACGGTCCCAAGCTGGCCTCGGCGGGGGACAAAACAATCCGTATCTGGGACACCACCAGCGGGCGGAACTTGCTCAAACTCGAGGGGCATGTAGGTTCCGTGACTTCTGTGGCATGGAGTTCAGATAATCGTCGGTTGGCATCAGGAAGCCAAGACAGGACGATCCGCATCTGGGATGCCGATGGGGGCCAGAGTCTCCTCGAGCTCAAAGGAAATGCCATGATAACCACTGTGGCATGGAGCCCCATAACAGATAGGTTAGCCTCGGGGAATTGGGACAATACGATTCGGATCTGGGATGCCCCCTGCCCCAAGTCTCTTCTCGAACTCAAGGGTAATTCCAACTATGTAAGCGTTGTGTCGTGGAGCCCCGATGGCCGAAAATTGGCCTCGAGGAGTGATGAGCTAGAAGGAAACGCTTTCGCAAGAGGGACAGTGAGATCGACACACACGATCTGCGTCTGGGACGCTGCCAACGGTCGATGTTTGCTCGAATTCAAAGGGAGCTCGGATGCCGGTTTTTTGGCTAATGGTTATTTTGTGTGGAGTCCCGATGGGCAAAAGCTGGCTTCGAACGTCGGCAACAAGTACTGCATCTGGGACAGCCAAACGGGGGTCGAACTCGAACAAGTCAATCAATTACCGCATTGGGCGGATGTGGACAATGTATTGCGCAGTCCATTTCCCCATTCTCCAGACGGGAAAGTGGTCGTTTATTCTGAAGGCAAAGCGCTGCGTTTAGTACCGCTACGCCCTGACCCGGAGGAAATCATCTTTCGACAGGAAAAAAGCCGATTCGACCCTTTGTGGGCCGAGCAACAGGCTCAACTCGCGGAAAAGTCAAATAACGCCTATGCATCTCAATTCTTTCGCTTGCAGCTCGCCGAAGCGATGCCCACCAATCTCAATAATTGGGACAAGCTTATTCTCGCATGCGGGAATCTGGGCGATTTTCGCCAAGTCCTGGAGGTGTGTAATCGTCAATTGACCCGCGATCCCTATTTAGCGCCAGTCTACCATCAGCGAGCGAAAATTCGAACTCGTGCTCTCGACTTGGATGGTGCCAGGAACGACATGTTGACTGCCGCGCTTGTGCGTCCAAACGACATCAACGGATGGCCAGAATACGCCCAAGTCGCATTCGATCGGCGCGAATACGACTTGGCATGGCGGTGGCAACCGAACAATTTCGGACACGGCCACGACCTAGCCTGGCAACAACTGACCCGCGGCAAAACAGACCAGTTTCGAGCTACGTGTCGGGAAATGGTTGATCGTTTTTCCAAGATCGAGGATTGGAAGAACCCAATCTTGATTTCCGCAATTCTGGCCGATGGATTGACCATGTCGCCGAACCTGAGCCGTGGCTGTGGCCAACTCGTCGCGGAGGAAGACGTTCGGCGGCGAAGGGAAACCGCTGCCGCGACGCTCATCTATACCGCGGCGATCGATCCCGATTGTGCTGGTCTGGATGCAAAAGAGCTGTTGGTGGTGGTCAAGGATGCATTCTCTGAAGATGCTGGGTTCTGGTGGTACCAGCAAACTCTGGGTGCACTCCATTTTCGTGCCGGCAACTTCGCCGTAGCAATCGGATACCTCGAACGCGCTGCCAAACAACGAGAAACGCAATGGCAGCGGCTATTTCTGGCGATGGCCCACCATAGATTCGGAAACGCGGTGGAGTCCGATGAATGGTTTAAAAAGGCAACCAATCCAAAAGAAAAAGCACCCCAACTAGAAGAATTTTTGATTTGGAGTAGGCTCGGCCAGGAGGCGCGGAAGATGCTAAAGAGGTGACTCCTTGTGACTTTTGGCGGGGGGAAGTCAAGCTAACTTTACAGCCATCCCTGGGAAGTGGCTGTTCCCGCAGCTTTTTTTAGCGGTAGTATGAAGCCGTGGATCTCTCAAAGAGCCATACAAAGTACTCATACACTGTTACGATCGTCCCGAAGAAGACAACAGTTCCACCCAGAAGATGCTGATTACTTAAGTGGCTGTCGCCGGGTAAACCCAGGACAACCTCGTTCAGTACTACCGCGACAAAAACGCAAATCCCCGCTCCAAACTATTCCAAACAATTCTTTGGAGACTCCAAAAAACTAGGCCTTTTCTGACAAGAGATTTTGCTTTTCACAAGACTCGTTGCGTGGTAGGATTTCCCTAGAAAACAAGGTCGTTAGGCTTGTTTTCCGGTGGTTTAGGTCAGGATTGCCAACGAGGTTGTCGTGGGTTCAAGTCTCATCACCCGCTCTTGATATAAAGTCCTGTCATCCAAAGCAGTTAAGCTTACTCCGGGATGTTCCCGGAACCGGCCGAAGACATCGGGTAATGGCGTAGTACTACGCCAAAACTCTTGGTGACTCATGCCGCGACCGAAGAAGTCAGTTCCTTCCTATCTCCACCACAAGCCCACCAATCAACCCTATGTTCCCATCCCCAATGGGAACGGCGTTCGTAAGCCCGTTTACCTGGGGCTATACGACTCGCCCGAATCGCGGGTCGAATATGCCCGCATTGTTCAAGAACTCTCAATCACACCCATACTCAAATCAGCCGATCAGATCGCGGTGGGTGGATCAGACGTGACGATCAACGAAGTGCTGCTCGCTTTTCTGGGCCAGGCCTCGATGCTTCAGAATCTGGTCGAGGGGGAATTGCTCGTCGAACGCCCCGAGCCTCTGTCGGGTAACACAGTTTCCTGGGATCCGGACCCCGTACAACATGACCCACACCGCGGCAGCGGTGGAATACAAAGGCGAGCGGGTAGAAGGGTCTATCCGCTCGCGGGGCTGGAAGTTGGCGAACCTGTGGCACTTCAACGAACGGTTTGAATTCGACTGAAACAGCGGCGTACGTGATTTAAGTTTGCTGGGTCGGTGCAAACCTTGATCGTGCGCTTACCACTATTTCTCACCACAGTCGCCAACCGTTGCGAGTCTCCTACCCTCCTCAGTTGGTCAGATAAAAGGTGGACCACTCCACTTTGAGCGACTGCCACCAATGACAGGACAGGTAAAGTTGGAGTTTCTCGCAAACATCTTTATTGCAGGGTACGGCAGAGAACTTTTCAATAACCACTCAAGCTCGCCCACCACGAGACTATCCAACACTTCACTCAGGTTTTTTGTCCGGTCTGATTCCGGTTCCCGATAAGCATTATAAGGCGGCATCAGCCTGGTGAGACCGCCGACACGACTCTCCTATCTTCACATGATTAGGCTGCCGGAAAACCCAATACCTCAAGCCGAGGACTCCCCTTGTTCCATTCCACAAAGTCTCTCTTGACACGCGCTATTAATAACCGTGGCAGCAAATGTTTGTCGCAATTGAGGAAGTCCGCCAGTTGCTGCCGAAGCCACCTCAACTTGGAACAACTGGACGATCGAATCGTCCCAGCCAACATTATGGTTACCACTTCTCTGGATGTTCCTGAGACACCGGGTACTTTGCGCGATGCCATCAACCAGGCTAACGAGGATGGTACCCAGGGCATCGCCGACGATATTCTTTTCGAGCCCAGTCTGAATGGTGACCACTTTCTTCTCCAGGGAGGTCCTTTGGAATTGACTGCTGGTGCCTCGGTGAGCATTTGGACAAACGATATCTACAGTCCTGGCACGCAATTGCAGATCACTCTCAACGGTGACGCAAACAACATCTTTCTAGTTGACCAAGGTGCCTCTCTCTCACTTCATGAACTCACCCTCGCTGGCGGCGTCGCCAACGACTTCAACGGTGCGAATGGCGGGGCGATCGACAACGCTGGTACCCTGGGAATCAACATCTGTAACTTTGTCGACAATTCAGCGATGGGCTTGGGAGGCGCTATCTACAACACGGGAACCGTAACCGGAGATTCCACTTCCACGTTCACCGGAAACTCCGCTCTGCAGGGTGGTGCATTCGCCAATTCCTCGGGTGGTACCGTGTCGCTCTTTGCCAACTTTTCCAACAATTCCGCTAGCGGGATCGATGGTGGTGCCATCTCCAACACCGGCGTCATGAGTTTGAGTGGCTCACTGGCAGAGAACAAATCCCAAGATAACGGGGGTGCCATTTACAACGACGGCTCCATGACAGTGACCGATAGCTCACTCGCCGGCAACACGGACCAAGGGAACGGGGGAGCCATCTACAACGACCAGAACGGCACCATGACGGTAATTCAAAGTACACTCGCGAATAATAGCGCCCCTGCGGGTGGTGCAATCGAAAATGGCGGTGCCATGACGCTCACCGCGGATACCGTTTCAGGCAATTCCGCGCAATTTGGGGGCGGCATCACGACCCAGAGTTCGCTCACCCTGGTCGATACCATCGTCGCCGATAACACACTCACATCCAAAAGCGGTGCCGACCCCGACATCGACGGCGGCGTTAACGCCAGTAGCAACTACGACCTGATTGGCAATGGAATTGGTCAGTCCGGTCTCCAAAACGGAGTTAACAAAAATCAAGTCGGATCCCCAAACGCCCCAATCAACCCCAAGCTGGCATCACTGGATAGCAATGGCCTTATGGCTCTGTCGCCCGGCAGTCCGGCCATCGATGCTGGCGGCGCAGTCACAACACTTGCTGATGGCATCGGCACAGCGGATACCGTCATTCCCGTTCATGATGCAGCTGTTTTTGCCAGCACACCTGCCGATATCAGCATCCGGATTGATGGCGAACAGATGTTGGTCACCGATGTCGATATGACGAACAACACCGTCACTGTCGCGCGGGGCTTGGGTGCTGACGTTGCCACGAGCCACAGTGCCAGCGCGGCCATTTACCTGTCCCAAACCTTCGGGAACACTCCATTACCACCTGTTTCCATTGGAGCGGATCAAACGGTGGCCGCAGGCTCCGCAGTTAAGTTTAGTGTGACGGGACCAACTTCTCAGGGTGAAGTTTCCGGTATCACTTTCACCGCAACTATCACAGCTCTGGATACAAATGACAACATCGCCACGTCGTACAACGGACCGGTCGCTCTTACCTGTAGCGATGGTAAGATGACCACGTTGACGGTCACGCTCACAAACGGCGTCGGCACAGCCGCCGTCACTCTCGATAAAGCGGAAAAAGCCGACACTCTCACGGCCTCTGATGGCAAAATCAAAGGCACCAGCTCTGCCTTCCCCTTGTACGCGGGTTCGCTGGCATATCTAAAGATCACTGCACCATCGACAGCAGTTGCTGGCGTGGTCTTCAATACCACCATTACCGGCACCGATTGGTTTGGCAATCCCGTCAACGCAGGGATCACTCTCACAAGCAGCGATGACGAAGTGAACGCAATTGCGATCCTGTCCGATGGCAAAGCTGTGGTTTCTGTCAAGTTAGACGGCGCTCACACTGTTCAGCTCACTGCGAGTGCGCTGTTGAACGGAACGATCACCGCGACGAGCAACACCATCGCGGTCAGCCCGGCAGCTGCTGCCTCTCTTACCGTCGACGTTCCCAGCAGCGTTCAAGCTGGCCAACCCTTCAACGTCGACATCGTTGCCGCGGATGCGTTTGGTAATGGCGTCCAGTACGCCGGTACTGTCACGTTGGCGAGCAGCGATCATCAGAAGGTGACCGCAGGCCCGATCCACTTCGCGACGGATGGAATCGCCGTCGTATTAGTCACCCTCGACAAGGCCGACACCATCACTCTCAAAGCAACCGGAAGCACACTTATTTATGCGGGGAGCCATATCGTAGGCATCAAATATATCTACAGCCCCAATAGCAACAGCATCACTGTCAATCCTGGGAAAGGAGTCAAGGTTGTCGTCAGTGCTCCGAGTGCGGTGCCTCTTGATGTCACTGATCCGTTTAGGATAACTGTAGAAGATCAATACAATAACGTCGCGGATTATGAAGCCTCCTTTGAGGTCACTTTCCTTGCATCTCCAACGTCGTTAATCAACAATTTACAAGGCACTGGGTACGTCTTCGTTCAAAACGGCAAGGGGAGCGGTACCCTCACACCAGAAGCAGCTGGAACATTCACACTTGGAGCGGCAGATGACAATACTATTCCCTCCTTATCGGGCACTAGCAATCCGATCAAGGTAGCTCCCGATTGGTTCAGCAACAACATTTCCGATCCTGGGATTCAATCTTTGGCGCGGACAGATTTTTACGACAACTCGCCTCATGCCATCTCATTCAACGATATGTTGGGGATCTTCTCGCTGGCCGAATCGGAATTGACGACTCTGGCTGGTCAAGAAACGAATACGCGTCCGAATACCGCGACCGAGAAAGAGGATCTTGTTCAGTTCTCGTTGCAGACGCTTGCGAAGGATGGCTCACTACTTAATATGACGGCCCAGGTAGAATATTTGACAACGCAAGTTGCAATTCCCAGCACCAATGATGTCGGCTTCCTGGCTTACTATTACAGCCAAAATCCCGAATCCACAATTCCGACCATCACCACCGGTCAGGGAGCCTTCTTTGGTGTAAGCGATGGTCCTCAAGGCATCGCGGAAGACGCGCAGCTAACTGCACTTGTCAATCAGTGGTTCAACGGGACAGTTTATCCAAGCACGACGGTCAGTGGTGGCGCTTACAACGGTGACGTTACTCCACCCTATAGCGTCGCGGGCGGATCCAATATCTCTCCGACTTTGTACGGACCGGCTGGCATACCTTTAGTCACAGACGTGGTCCAAGGCAGTCTGGGCGACTGTTGGCTGTTGGCAACCCTGGCGGACGTGGCATATCACGATCCCAGCCTAATCGAAAACATGTTTACCGTGAACGACAACGGCACCTATACGATTCACCTTTACAAGTTGTATCCATCGGGCCCGCACAACGCCACCAGTGTATATCCGGTATACGTCACGGTCGATGACGAACTGCCTACTGAGACGGGAGGCTTCACAATTAGCTCCGGACAGTCCTATTCTGATGGGACGCCCAATGGTGCCCCAGATTTCGCCGGGGTCACGAATGGTGCCCTTTGGGTAGCACTAATCGAGAAGGCGGCAGCTCAATTATGCGGGCCGGGATCGAGAACCAGCTACATGGGGTATTCCTACCAGGCTCTGAGTGGCGATAATGCCACTCCTCCGTTGAGCATCCCGGGAAGCACGCCTAATCCTCTGAACTACTACGCCGGAGACTCCATGTACTCACTCATGGAGATCACGGGCCTGTCTTCCGAAATCTGGGCTCCCGCCCTCACTGGCCTCAAGGCCACGCCCGTCATCAACGAACTGAACGACAACGAATTAACCGTTCTCGGCTCGCCTCCCTCTCTCCTCAACGGGACTTCCTGGCTTGTCAATGCTCACGAGTACGCAGTGTTGAGCTACAACCCGTCGAGCAATGAGTTCCTTCTGTACAACCCATGGGGGCTTCAATGCATATGGGACACATCTACTCCAGTCATTGCTTCCTCTTCCCCAACCACCATACAGATCAATGACACCCAGGGAATCGCCAGTGGAGACGTCGTTCAGATCGATAGTGAAGAGATGCTCGTGACCGGTGTTGGTAACGATACCATCACGGTTCAGCGTGGTTATGACGGTACAATACCAGCCGCTCACAACGCGAATACTCCTCTCGACCTCTCCTTCCGCAACGGCAGTATTCCCGATGCATATGGAAATCAGCCTGGCTCGCCATTCGCTGGTACTGCCATCCCAGCCTTGGGCTTGGAAGGCAACAACGTCGTTTACGGACTCTTCACATTGAGCGGAAACGATATGAGCGACTTCCTCGACAGGGAAGACACTACTGAATCCTATGGTGCGTCCAGTTACACAACTGGTACTCCTTCAGTGAACTTGGGCAACGACTCGACGGCGGTAACGACGATCGATCTGACGCCACAAACCGAGAGCCACAGAGTTAATACGGTCAAATCTCGTTGGAACGTGGCGATGGCCCATGCAACTGTCAATTCTGCGGCAATGACGATCGTAGGTGACTCGAACACGGCGGTGCCGGAAACAGCGCTGTTGACACCGTGGATGCTTAAAGAAAACGACGGTACCTTCGAACCGTCATTGTTGCCCGTGCCCCCACCAATGGTTGGGCCTGTTGCCACTGAGATAGTGTCAACCTTGCCCGCAATAACTAATCATCAGATCGAAATGTCCGTTACTGAGGCCGAGAACCTAACTGTTGTAGATGGAGAAAGCGATCAGCTTCCTGTCAGTGCAAACGCATGAAATTCGCTGAGGATTTCAGGAGAACGACACCTTTTTCATTTGTGTAGAATGGATGTTTTTCGCTCGCACTCTCTGTTGTTTTAAGTTGAGTCTACTACAGTAACTAAAGGTCACAAAGCGGACCATGTATGGCCGGGCAAGTCTGAAATTGCTCAAAGCACGTGTACTCCACGCGGCTTGAGTGTAAGACCTGACTATCGCCGATTGACGGAGTCCAAGCTTTGGTCACCAAAAGTGCGGAAGAGCCAAGATAGGGTAACAGTTGAGGAGTCGTGAGCGGAGGTTGTTGGAGTTTTGTGGCCTTCGGTCGCTGACGCTCCCAGTTCGCCTAAAACACTCACTCCGAAAGGGTTTAGGCGAACCGAAAGCGTCACCGTACGCCATCATTGAACCAACCCCGAAATCGGGGTCAAAAGTCTGCCAAAAATTGCCACTACTTTGAGAGAAAAAGCGAAAAAGCGCTTGTGCGTGTCGATTTCAATTGTGTCATACCCCCATGACATGAACGCTCATCGGAATGCGAAAAAATCGCTTGTGCGTCAGCGAGCGGCTGTCGCGCACGCCGCCGACACAGACGCCAAACTGGCAATCAACTGCCACGAAGCGACCAAAAACAGGTTCATTCCGGTCAACGGTTGCGCCCACGGGGTGGGCGCGGTGTACTGGCCACGCGTGGGCGTAGCGAACCCAGTTCAACTCGGCTGGCATCGAATTTGAGGTACTTGTGTGGCAATCAAAAACAACGCGAGCGAAGGCGATTCTGCCGAACAAAGTCAAATTGTCGGTTAGCAGCGCAAGTCCAAATCACGATCGACGTTCCCAAGGAGTAACCGCGCGATCCAGGTAGGCGGAGAAAAAATCCCAGAAGAAATTTGTGAACCGCGCGAACCTGGCTATAGATGTGACCGTCTGAGTGGGTGTAATCGCGCGGGGTTCGCCCCAAGCGGCACAATCCGGAACAACAACGTGAGCCGGTTGCCAACTAGCCCGGATGATGATACTATCACTCATCCGTGGCCGAGAAGGTTCCCGACCCACGTTCCGGCGTCGTTTCCCAAACCGTTTCTTACTCTAACTGTTCGAGATGACATCCTAACTTTCATTCTTGGGTAATCTCCACAAGAGAACCCACCCTTACTGTCTGTCGGAGGTGTGTGATGATCGCAAAGACCCTGATGACCGTGGTGCTGAAGACCGTGACGGTGACCAGCGTGAAGCTGGCCACTACGGCCGATCGCATTGGTCAAGGGCTTCGCTCATCGAACGCCTATCCGATGGACAACCTGTCCGCGGGGCAAAATCCATTGCCCCCAAATCCCGAACCAGAACAGGTCCGGGTACGGCAGTTGTCCTCAACGCATATGCGAAAGCAGATGCGGGCGGGCGACGGAGCCGTGCCCCCGGCCAGTTCGGTCGGATGTCCAAGTTCCCCTGGTTTCACGGCTGTCAGGTTTGCGTTTCTCAGTGCCCTATCCCTTACGGGATGGCAACGGGCGACACAAACCGCGGCGACAGGCAGAACCCACAAGGTCTGCTTATTCGCCGATCCCAGCCGGGCCAACTTTCCCGGCAATCCAGGTCACGATGATCGGTTCGGTAGCGACTGCCAATCGCCCGACCGGAACAGTGACAAACAGATTGCCATACGGGGAGTGAGCTCGGCAGCGATAGCCAAAAAGTGAGGTGACCTCTGGCTTAACGCGACACAAACGCTCGGATTGACAACACGAACCTGCCTGCGCGGGTTCCGATGAACAATCAGTGTCTAAAGTTGCGTTGGGCAATTGGTCAGAACCAGGAATCGACTTCAAACCACGCTGGTTCCCGATCGCGTTGACGGTTGCGTTACCGGGTCGCACGGTGCGCTGGTGCCCACGAGGCAGACGGACATCGCTACCTCTGTCCAGTCGCTTCGGGATTCACACCACCGCATGTGACGCTCCACAACCAAACTGTCTTCGATACACGGGCAAAAGTCGCCGCGGGTCACCCCGCCGCTTCGGCCAACGACGATTTTCCGTACCGATGCTCGACTCTGGTGAGTTGAACGCTTGAGGTGCGGGTCGAAAGCCAAAACGAGTGGACCGCCCGGACCAAGAGAATTGTCGGCCCCCCTCCTCTGATCCAGGGCGGGTCGCCTCTCAGGACCGGATAAGCGAGCCAGCAGAAACAAATGGACACCGGATCGGGACAGGAACCCAATCATGAGCTGGAACGAAATCACTGTCTTGGTTGAGCGGGCGAAGACCGGGGACCGGGAAGCCTACGGCGAACTGGTCATCCGGTTCCAGAACAGCGTTTACGCAATGGCGTTGAGCCGGGTCCGGGATCCCCTTGAGGCCCAGGAACTGGCGCAGGACGTCTTCGTCCACGCCATGCGGAAGCTGCCGCAACTGCGGGATGCCCGGTGCTTCGCTGGCTGGTTGCGGCGAATCACCGCTCGGATGGCAATCAACCGGTTGACCCGGAAGGGTCCGCTGTTCGGGGCCGATCCGGAGTTGTTGGATGCCGTCCAGGGGAACGGCCGGAGCCCGCAGGAGAACTTCGAGGTCGGGGAGGCGATTGGTCAGCTCAAGGTGGGGCTGGCCCAGTTGAAGCCGCTCGATCGAGCGACCCTGGAGGCGTTCTACATCCGGGGCCGGAGCCTGAAGCAGATGGCTCGGGAGTTCGAGGTTCCGACCGGGACCATCAAGCGGCGGCTGCACGTTGCCCGACTGCGGTTGAAGGAAGTTCTGCAGGGCATCGACCCGACCCTTGCCGACCAGTTTGCCGAGGAGGGTGAACTGGTCGGGGTGTGATCGCGTATTGAAAGAATGGCGGGTTGAATCCCGCGACAATCCACGGCGGGTGGTGGGCGCAAGCCCACTGCTCCGAGCCCCGGAGCAGCGGACGAAAGTTCGCTGCCCGCCCCCGACTATGAAAAGCGAAACGCCGGTGGGTCTTCCCACCGGCGTTTTGCTTTTCCGTCCGCTGGGTTACGGTGATGACCATAGGTGTAATATGGTCACGTCTTCACTCTCACATTCACGATTTCGAGCATCGCAGCCTTCACAGTGGCAGCGCCCTCCGTTCGCAGACGCATGAGCCACGGCCAGTCGGCAAATCCATCGAGTAGTTCCCTTCGATGCGTGGAGTCTGCCACGACAGCCAACACGATAGAACGCACTTCCCCCAGCACCTGTACCCATTCCGCGAACGCTGCATCAAACTCGGCTTCCAATTTCTCTTTCACCCGCCGAGCAAGAGCCGGAGCAGCGCCAGCGGTACTTATTGCCACTGTCAAATCGCCTGAGCGAACCACCGATGGGAGGATGAAGTTGCCCGCGGCAGGATCGGTTGTGGAGTTCACCCAAATACCGCGGACCTTAGCATCGGCCAATACACGGGCGTTGACTTCAGGAGTTGCCGCGGCAAACGCCAAACATGCACCGGCGAGGTGATCGGAACGATAGGATTCGGCAATATGAACTGCTTCAGATGAATTTGGCAGTTGAGAGATGAGAAGAGTTGCCTTGGTGGGATCAATCACACGCACACTAGCCCCTGCGGCCAACGCCGCTGCGGCTTTTCGCGATCCAACCTGCCCCCCACCCACCACCACGACCACTCTGCCCGCAAGGTTCAAGAACACCGGGAAGGTGGGAATCGCAGGGTTACTCAGTCCTTCACTTTGACCTTCTTCCATACCGCAATCTGGCCGGTTTTGGCCTTGGTCTTGAATTCGGTTGGCCGCTGATCTTTGCCCTTTTCCACATCGCACGTTTTGTACGTGTCGCCCATCAACTCGTAGATGCCAATGAACGTCGTCGTTTCTTCATCGTCAATCGAATAATCGAGTTGCTTGGGCTTCTTCGATGAGTCGAGCGCGATCGTGCCCCGGGTTATGATACCGTCTGCCGAGAGGGTGTATCGGTCATCTTTGACTTCCATCTCCCAGATGGTCTCCAGGGTGTCATCCGCGCCGGCTGTCTCGTGGTAGGCAATTCTCCATGTGCCCTGAAGGAGTTTGAGATCGGGGTCCAGCTTGGGAGCGTCCTTCTTGTCGTCGGTTCGTCCACCAACAGCGGCTGAAAGAAAAGCCACTACTGCGAGGGTCAGAACTCTTGTCATGACACGTTCTCCGGTGCCAAAGCGGGACAGCATCAGGATAACCCGGTCCAACTTTATGCCATATCGAAGACGATCAGACGATCCCAGATTCACCCAGCTGCGGCCTCGCCGGGCGGAAATGAATCGTTCAACGGTGGCGGAGAGCCCCGCGTGTCCTCAGTTTTGTACTCCTCCAGTTTCTTGTGCAGCGTATTGCGGTTGATTCCTAGACGGTCGGCAGCCTTCACTTGTGTGCGCCCACTCTCTCGCATCACCTCCTCAATCAACTCTCGCTCCAGGCCATCCACGAGAAACTTGTGCAGTTTTACCCCTTCCGGTCGCGGCGCGTGCATTCCGGCCCGAACCAGCGCCCGAATGAGCGAGGGAACGTCATTCCCGGTCGTCCCGCCATTGTTACTTCTTGCAGACCGCAGCACATAGCGGGGGCGAGTGAACCGAAGGAGGTCTGCTGTGAACGGTCCTCCATCGGCCAGCACTATCAGGCGTTCCAGCGCGTTTTCCAGTTCCCGGACATTCCCCGGCCAATCGTGTGCTTTGAGCCCTTCCACCACACCGTGGGTTAGTTCCGGGACCACACACTTGTGTTGCTCGGAATATCGTCTGAGGAAGAACTGTGCCAGCAATGGGATGTCGTCTCGGCGCTCGCGCAGTGGCGGCAACACCACCGGAATGACATTCAGCCGATAGTACAAATCCTCTCGGAACTCGCCTTCCGCAACGAGGTCTTCGAGGGAGGCATTCGTTGCAGCAATAACGCGCACATCAACCCGAATCGTGCGGCTTTCACCAACCCGTTCAAACTCGCGCTCCTGGAGCACACGGAGCAGTTTTACCTGGAGTTTGGGAGATGTGCTGTTGATTTCATCAAGGAAGATGGTCCCACCATGGGCGGCCTCGAACCGTCCCGTTTTGTTCTCAACCGCCCCAGTGAAGGCACCCTTGATGTGCCCGAAGAGTTCCGATTCCAGCAGGTTCTCGTGGAGTGCGCCGCAGTTCACTCGGATGAACGGACCATCGGATCGTCGGCTGAGCTTATGGACGGCTTTGGCGATGATCTCTTTGCCGGTACCCGTTTCCCCAATGAGCAGTACATTCGCCAGCTTCGGCGCAGCGAGCCGCACGAGACGATAAACTTCCTGCATGGCAGAAGCCGTGCCTACGATCTCAGGCAAAGGCGGCTCGACATGCTCGTTTTTGGGCATTGGCCTATCGCTTCCGGGAGAGGAAGCCGGGGAAATAGCCCATTTGGACCACTCAGAGATTGAGTATAGCAAATTGTGCCCGTCTTTGCCACACGTCAGCTCTACAATCGCGCAGCAATCGAGCAGATAAAAAAACCCACCCAAAATCGGGTGGGAGAGGCAGTCTCGGAGTGGAAAGCAGCGATCACGGCTTCGAGGCCGAGAACTTCTTGAGTTCCATAGTCAGCATTTTCGACCCACACGTCGTTTCCTGCTTAACGATCCCAACTCCATTTGCATACCAGATGCAGGCGACGACTTTTTCACCATTGATCTCCACGATCGACTCGATTGCAAGCGTA
>DASZJS010000627.1:0-4319 GCA_035947935.1 Gemmata sp.
AACAACTGGCGAACGATGGACTCTGGGCGAGCATCATCGCGGATGGTCATCACCTGCCGCCGGCTGTGGTCAAGAGCATTGTCCGTGGGAAGGGAGTATCCCGAACTCTGTTGACCTGCGATGCCGGGAGCTTGGCCGGAATGCCACCCGGAAAATACCGCGAGTGGGGAACCGATCTGGAAGTGCTGCCGAGCGGAAAGATTGTGGTAGCCGGGACACCGTACCTGGCTGGCAGCGGTCATTTCACTGATCTGTGCGTTGGTAATGTGATTCGCTTTGCCGGAGTGAGTCTGGGTGAAGCTGTGGACATGGCAACAGTTCGTCCGCGGCAGTTACTTGGATTGCCGGTCCACACGATTGATGTCGGCCAACCGGCGGAGTTGGTGCTGTTCGACTGGCAACCGGGTGGGGATGTACGGGTCGTCTCGACACTTTGACAGCGATTTCTAATCAGCATCCGGAGTTCAGTTCCGCTTGTTCGGCGTTACAAGTTCCGGGTTATTTGCGTGATGAGTGCCGAAAAAGGACACCCTACGAGTGGAGGCGGCAACGTGAACAACAATGAAGCAAACTTCACCACTCCGCTCGAAGAGTTCGAGATCGATCTGAACTCGCAACTCACCGACGAAGAGCGGTCGTGGCCAGTTGTCGAATTAATCCAGGAAGAAGACTTTGCCATTGAGGAAGCGTTGCCGGTGTTGGTTATCGCTCCTGCCTCCGGTGATCCAAACGAGCAGGAGAGGGGCTTTCCGACATTAGTTGCTGCAGTCTCCAACTACGAAGTCTCACTTGGCGGGGAGGGACTGCATCTTTTCGATCATCCGCACCTTAACGGCTTGAATGGAAATGGATCGATCACTCTCGTTCCTTGGAAAGCAGACGGAGCGCGCGACCGACTGGAACAGGTTGCACGATGGGTTGTCGATGTGGGTGGGTTCGCCACGCGAGCGAACGTCGCATGATGCTCACTTCCCTTGCAGAATCGCGAGCAATTGGATTTGAGTCGGCCTGAATTGAAATGTCGGCATGGTGCGTAACAGATCATCTGGGCGAGTTGGAGTCGTGTAGCACGACTCCAACTACTTCCCCTAACGCCTCGTCAACTGTCACCCCACTCGAACCATTGCGAAGTTTTCAAAACTACGGCTTGAGCGAACCGCTGATTGCAGACGGATCGATCTTGTACTTCACGGTTTCGGTGGAAAGTTCCGATTCCACCCGGCCGAGTTTGTCCTTCACATGGATTTTCACATTCCCGGTCATGCTGACCTCGCCCGTCCCAGCCAGGAAAGCCAGCTCATCGCAGGTTCCCTCTGCTC
The DNA here is from genome assembly GCA_035947935.1 of Gemmata sp. Classification (GTDB taxonomy): domain Bacteria; phylum Planctomycetota; class Planctomycetia; order Gemmatales; family Gemmataceae; genus Gemmata. The sequence goes on from DASZJS010000627.1 coordinate 1,320, forward strand.
CGAAGCCGACAAAGTGAACCTTGCCCGCGGCCTTCACAGTCGAGGGTCCCGAACCCTTCTCGGGCGATTTGATATCCACCTTGTCGCATACCACTTTCAGCACCAGATCATCGCCAGTGCGAACCTCGAACGTCGGCTCGCCTTCGCCAACGCGGAGGACGATGCGGAACTTGGTCGTTGAGTTACTCACGCCGGAAGCCGGCACGACGGGTGGAGTCAAATTTGGGTTCGTTGGAGAATCGTAGTATGCCCGCGGAGCGACAGACGGGCTAGGAAGCGGTCTGCCTTCTCCTGGTGTGGTCAATCCTGCTGGGGGCGGTGCGGGAACATACCCCGGTACTGGCGGTTCGATCACTCCAACACTTGGAGTCGGTAGCGGCGGCGTAATGGGTCCGCTTGCGGGAATCACTTGAGGTACTGGCGGAGGGATCGTACCCTCGTGCTTTTTCGAGTGCGTGCCCGGCATTGGAGGTGAAGGCAGTGGAACAGACGGCGTGCCGGGCAACCCGGGCAAGTCGGTACTTGGTGCCGGAGGCAAACCCGGCGACCCTGCTGGGCTCGGGATAGATGGGCCAGCCGGAATCATCGGCGCAGGGGGCAAATCCACGGGTGGGACAGGGATGGATGGGCCAGGCGGAGTCGCCTTCGGTATTGGGCCAGGTGCTGGCGGCGTTGGGGCCATTGGCAAATCCGCCGAGATCGGCACTTCCGCTGGGAACTTATTACCTTTGTTCGCGTCGGGCTTTGGACACTGACCGGCAACAGTGGCGAGGCCGCCGAGCGACACGCTCAGCACCCCAGCCATCATTTTCCAACGAGACCACGACATGGTGTACTCCCTCTTGGAGGCAACAACGGGGGAAAAACCACAGGCATCCGCACCTGAGGGGGTTGCCGCCTGCTTACCAATTCAGCCGGGGGAGATAGCCAATAGCTCTTTCCGTGTCTGCGCCAACTCCCCAAAGGCTATTGCTGGTGGTGATGGCCTTTCTGTCCACGATTTCATTCGCTTTATAAACTCACATAACCCGAATCATTCTTGAGAGTTACCCATGTCACGCCCCAAGGTGTTCATCGCCCGTCGAATCCCGGATGAGGGCTTGAATGCCATCGCTGCGGCTTGTGAGGTAGATGTGTGGCCGGATCGATTGCCTCCGCCAGCGGATGAACTCCGGAAGCGAGTGAAGGATTGCGATGGGCTGGTGTCGCTCCTCACCGACCGCGTGGATGCAGCGTTGCTCGAAGCCGCCCCACGGTTGAAGGTGGTGAGCAACTTTGCCGTGGGGTTCAACAACGTGGATGTACCTGCTTGCACAGCTCGGGGCGTCTCAGTCGGGAACACGCCGGGGGTTTTGACTGATGCAACCGCGGATATTGCCGCGACGCTCCTTCTGGCCGCGTCCCGCAGACTGGGAGAGAGCGCAACGGATGCGAAGGAAGGGCGCTGGATCACCTGGGAACCACTCGGGTGGTTGGGACAGGATCTCGGTGGGCGAACGCTTGGGATCGTTGGCATGGGTCGGATCGGATTCGCCACCGCGAAGCGGTTGCACTTCGGCTGGGGCATGCGAGTGCTTTACACAGCACGTTCGGACAAGCCGGATGCGGACAAGGAACTCGCAGCCAAGCGAGTGGACCTCGATACGCTCCTCGCGGAAAGCGATTTCGTGTCTCTCCATGCCGACCTCAACCCCACGACCAAGGGGCTATTCGGGCAGGAGCAATTCCGGAAGATGAAGCGAACCGCGGTGTTTGTAAACACCTCGCGGGGACCACTGGTCGATCAGCTTGCCTTGGCTGCGGCACTGCGGGAGGGATCAATCTTCGCGGCAGGACTTGATGTGACCGATCCCGAGCCATTGCCGCCGGAGCACGAATTGTTCAAGCTGCCGAATTGCGTTATTGCTCCCCACATTGCAAGTGCAACCGTGGCGACGCGGGGAGCAATGGCACGATTGTCTGCGAACAACTTGCTGGCAGGAGTGAAAGGCGACCCGCTTCCACACTGGGTCAACCCCGAGGTTGCCGCGAAGCGCAGAAAGTGATGAGGCTTGGAGTTGGTGTCGGGTTGACCAACCATCGTGCATGCGGCTTTGCCCACGCGTGGACAGACTGTCATCAGTTCCGATGCGTTGAGTTGAGCGTGTGGAGTCTCTGTCAATGTTGTTGGAGGTTGTCAATAATCGAACAAGACGACGATGATGTGTTTTGGCACTTAACGAGGCGTTTTTCATACCGATCACAGATTCAAACACCAGTCGCTGTCAAGAATCGTCATGTGTCACAGCCCTTGGCAAACGCTCTATGACACATGCCCAATGCCATGAATAATCACTTAAATCATAAACAAACTCGTGATTTATACTGGCTGAACGATACTTCCCCGGTTTGACCCTCGGTGGCATCATCCGAATGATCAGTCGTCTGGCGATCAATCCCTTGTCTCGTCAGAACCTATATGTGCGAAGCCGTCTCGGATTTGCAGTATTTCCCTATTCTGCCACTGGTTGCTTCAATGACCGTCTTGATCTCTTCCGCCGACATGCCGCGCTGGAGCATGTCCTGTTTCAAGGACGCTTCCAACTCTGCTCTTCGCACGGTGGAAAGGTAGTTGGTAATTGTCCCAAAAACGATGCCGAAGATGGGAATGAGGAGAGCAAGGCCCGACACAACCAGCCACGGATTTTCTTTCAATAGATCAATCATAATATGCTCTCCGGAATTGGGTGTGTGTAACGAAATCGAGGAAACTTAGACCTCTGTGCTATTCGTTGGAGCTTTCACGGCATTTTGCCATTAGAGCGAACTTTTAGGTTTTTTCCAAACTTGTGCCAATTCTCTGCCATCTGTCTTGCACGCCTCGCGGGCGAAGGTTTGCAAGGCGGTGCAAAACCTCCACAACATAGCGCGAAAAAGCTGGTTGCGACGAGATAGCCGCAACCAGCTTTGGCTCCTGACTCTCTTGGCTCAGTTTACTTTTCTTTTTTAGGATCAGCCGGT
>DASZJS010000628.1:0-7338 GCA_035947935.1 Gemmata sp.
GCCGACCTCTCCCCGTCGAAGCCGGGGCGAGGTGTAAAAACCACGGCGTATATGCAAAGCTACTCGAAATGTATAACTCTTAACACCTCGCCCCGCTTCGGCGGGGAGAGGTCGGCCGAAGGCCGGGTGAGGGGTCTTGGATTTCGTTTTCCAAGCGGTTTCTCTAGCGGCCTGCCGATTACACCCTTGTCAAATGATTCCCTTCACATCAGTTTTGAATGCAACATCTATCTGGAGTTTCACGGCGGGGGAAAGTGTTTGACGGGGATCGTGAGTACGCAGACAATGTTCCGAAGTTAACACCGCTCTCTCCCGTGGCAACCATCTGGATCGGTTTCTGCAAGAGGCAGGCACCGCCATCTTGCCGTGTTACCCTCGTTCCTACGCTCCGCGTGGGAACGTCCTATCACCGCTCCGCGGTGATTAAGAGGACGCAGAGCGTCCGAAAACCGTTCCCACGCGGAGCGTAGGAACGAGGTATCAATTTTACTCCGCCACAGACTCTTAGTTATTTTGAACTTCATTACCGTATCAACCCCGAAATCGGACCTCCCCCCATTGCATCCCGCTGTGAAGGATTGAATCTCATGCGACCCTTGCTGCTCATGCCGATCTTGTTTTTGCTGCTTCTGGCCGGGGGGATGCAAGGAGGCAGCCAACCGCCTGCCCCAGCCCCGGCCCCAACTTCCACTTTGACCGAGCCGCTCCGCACTGCCGGCGACCACCCCGTCGATGTCCGCAACCTGCGCCTCGACCTCAAGGTCGATCTTCACAGTAAGACTGTCGATGCTCGGGCGACTCTGTCGTTCACCACGCTCCGCAAGCTCGATGCTGTCACCCTCGATGCCGATGGCTTCGAGGTGAAGAAGGTTGAACTCGTCTCCGCCAAGGGAAAGACCAAACCGGCCCATTTCACCCATGACAGTCGCAAGCTCATCGTCGATTTCGACCCGCCCCTCGCTGCAGGTAGTGACGCCGACCTGGTCATCGATTACCGGGTCCGCGAGCCGAAGCAGGGGCTCTATTTCTTCGCCCCTTCCAAGGAAGATCCAGACGTGCCATTGACCGTCTGGAGCGATGGAGAACCGCTGAAAAATCGCGCCTGGATACCCTGTTTCGACCGCCCCAGCATCCGCCAAAGCACCGAACTTGTCGTCACTGTAGCCGAGGGCAATGAAGTCCTCTCCAACGGCAAACTCCTCAGCAAGAAAAGCGACTCGGCGGCCAAGACCACGACGTTTCACTGGCGGCAGGAGGAGCCGCACCCTGCGTACCTGATCACCCTTGTCGTCGGTCCATTCGCCATCGTCGAGGATAAGTGGCGCGACAAGCCCGTACTCTACTACGTACCGCCAGCACGCAAAGGCGACGCCCTGCGAACCTTCGGCCGCACCCCGGAAATGATGGAAGTCTTCAGTCGGAAATTCGGCGTCGATTATCCCTGGTACAAGTACGCCCAAATCGTTGCCGAGCAGTATGGCGGCGGGATGGAAAACACCAGCGCCACGACGCTGGGCGACTGTCTGCTCGATGAACGAGCAGCGCTGGATGGGGACGCGGATGGTTTGATTTCTCACGAACTCGGCCACCAGTGGTGGGGCGATCTGGTGACCTGCCGCGATTGGGCTCACATCTGGCTGAACGAAGGCTTCGCCAGTTATTGCGAATGTATCTGGGCCGAACACCACCAAGGAGCGGATGAATATTCGCTGGAGGTTTGGAGAAAAGCGCGTGGGGCTCGCTCCTCGGTGGACCGGCCCGTGGTGGATCGGCGTTATACCAATGAAGATTCCATGTTCGACTCCCGCGCCTACCCCAAGGGCGCATTCATTCTGCACATGTTGCGGCAGCGCCTGGGCGATGAGGTCTTTTTTGCCGGGCTCAAGCGCTACCTGACCGACAATCGACTCAAATCCGTGGAGACAGTCGATTTCCGCCGAGCAATGGAACAGGTCAGCGGCCACGACCTCGAACGCTTCTTTTACGACTGGACCGAGCGCTCCGGCCATCCAAAGCTTGAGGTAAACACTACCTATGACGCCGAGGCCAAGCGGGTGCGCGTGATGGTCAAGCAGACTCAAGCCGGCGAACCGTTCCGCTTCCCACTCAAGATTCGGCTCCTCACCTCCCAGTCTCGGGACGCAAGTGTGTTTGAAGAAGTAATCGACACGAAAGAACACACCATCCAGATTCCCGCGGCTAATCGTCCCCTTGGCATCGAGATCGATCCGTACCAGGGGGTATTGGCGGAAATCAAGGAAGAAAAGGGACGGGATTGGTGGGCCTGGCAACTGGCCGAAGGATGTACCGCTGCTTCTCGGGTCGAGGCGGCGGAACATTTTGGCAAGAGCAAAACGAAGGAAGATCGCGAGACACTGATCGCCGCTCTGACCAAGGAGAAGACGACCGGCGTGGCTACGGAAATAATGGGAGCCCTGGCCGGGTCGGGCGGCGATGCCTGTCGCGACGCGTTGTTGGAGGCATTGAAGTCAGCCGAACCCAAACAGCGCAGGGCCGCGGCGTTGAGCTTGAGCCGTTTCGGCAAAGACGAAAAAATCGCCGCGGCAGCGCTTGCACTGCTGACCAAGGGAGACCCCAGCCTGGGTGTGGAATCGGCTGCCTTGCAGATCTACGGCAAGCAACAACGTCCGGATGCGGTCAAGGTGTTGGTGCCCTGGCTCGAAAAACCCTCCAGCAGGGAAGTCTTACGGACGTCTGCTCTTCAGGCTCTTGCTACTTCGGAAGATGTGGCGGCACTAGACATCCTCATCGCCTGGACGAAACGGGGCAAGCCATCTCAGTGCCGACCATCGGCCCTGTCCGCTCTGGGACGGCTAGCCAAGACGGCCAATCTTACCGAGGAACAACACGATCAGGCCGTTAAGGCTATCGCGGCGGCGTTGACTGGTGAAAGCCTCCGCATCAGGCTTTCAGCAATCAGCGCCTTGCAGAATATCGGGCCTGGTGCAAAATCGGCGCTGAAGAGTCTCGACGAGATTGCCGCCAACGATCCCGTCGAGAGTGTAGCAGAAGCGGCCAAGAGAGCAGCATCCGCGATACGAGCAACGATGCCTCTCCCTCAAGAAGTCAAGCAACTGCGAGAAGAACTCGACCGTCTCAAGAAGGAGCAGGAGGAATTACGCAAGCGGCTGGAGAAGTACGAAAAGATGGAAAAGAAGGGGGAGAAATAGGTGCCATCGACAGACCGAGGGGCTTATTTCGGCTCCTCGCTGCTGATGCTATTTTTCCACCTTCTTCCGTGCTTTGAGGTCGTACTTCTCACCTACCTTTACCTCTTCGTAGTCCTTGCCATCGGCAGGCTTTGTCCATGATTCGTAGCTATATTTTCGCCCGGGTTGAATCTGTGAGACGACCAGTATCGGCGTGGAAATCGGGATGGAGGTTACTGACATGGGTGTCGAATACCGCTGCTACTTGATTCCCCGACCGAACACGTTTCGACCGAGCCCCGAAGCCACCCTCGCACTCGTTGCCGCTCTCCGGGATGACGGATGGTTACTCGGTCCAGATCACCCCGCCTTGCGGCAACTCCCCTTTGACCAAAGCCTGCTCTACATGCCCGCAAAGGGGCACGGCTATTTCGCTTGCACCGTTGGAGAAGAGGAGTCCTTCACGGCACCTCTTCCCGATCTGTTCGACAACTTCGCTGGCCGAGATCTGATGGTGGTTTGGCCGGTCGAGTCGTTGCTTGCGAGCGGCCTCCGCTACCCCCTCGAACCTCTTCCGTTCGACGACCCCGCGGACGCCGCCGATTGCTACTACGAGGTCCAGTTCCATTTCGGTCACGACCTCATTTACCACACCTCCGAGATCATTGACCCGTTCGAGCCTCAGCCCACGTGCCCTCGCGGCCACGCCCTCAAGTACGAACCAGAGTCGGACGAGGATCCGTTCCGCGCCTCGCGGCTCGCGACGATGTGCCCACGGTGTGGTTCGGCCTTTGACCCCACACACCTTGTCGCAGTTAGCCATGATGGTTGGACGGGCGCTAAGCTGGGAATTCAGGGCGGAGTAACTTACCGGTTCGCGCTCGTCATCGACTGCGGTAAGTTCTTCAGCAGAAAGATGCACCGCTTTCATCATCGGTTGAAGGCCCTCATTGAACGGACCCTCGGTATCAAGACCTATGAGGTTCAAGACTTTTACTGATGAACATTTAGTCCGATACCGAAGCCGAACAAACTGTTCGATGGCCTGGCTCCTGAAACCTCACTGGAACACGGTTGCAATGACCATTCGACACAGGTGATCAGCACCAGTTGCGCGCTTCGATGCGCCCGACCGGCGCGCTTTCGTGCATAGAGAACCGGTATCGCCAAGCTTGCACCTCACACAAAAAGTCTCATTTCTGGCCTCATGAAGTCGAGTCTGGAAAAGGTCCACTGATTGTCTGTCACTACGAGAAGATAAAACGGAGCGTGCGGATAACCCAAGTGTCGCATTTCGCGGACCAAGGTAATGTCGCGTAACAAAGACTCTACCCCGATCGCCTGAAATACATGCGTTACGAACAGGCTACCTCAACTCAACCACCCCTACTTCTCCAGTTTCTTCCGTGCCTTGAGGTCGTACTTCTCACCAACCTTTACCTCTTCGTAGTCCTTGCCATCGACGGGATTCTTGCGCGTATCGTAGAAGGCAACCTTGGTTTTCCCGATCACCTCGGCCACGCTGCCGGTGACCACGATTGCCGTGCCCTCATCGAGACCAATTCCCAGATATTGCGGATGGAGTTTCATGAGGCCGGTCATATCGGCCGTTCGCTTGCGGGCAAAGAAATGCTGATCGACCGCACAGCCCGGGAGAAACCCAAGACCATGCTCGTAACCTTCGACTGCCATCACGGTATTGCCGAGGGGATGACCGCGGGGCATGTACTCGCTCTGGATGCTGGCACCCGCTGAACTTCCCCCAATCGCTCCACCGCGAGCCAACACCTCGTGGAATCGCTTTTCGGTGAGTGTCCCGGCGTAAGAATCGACGAAATGCCACTGCCGACCGCCGCTGAACCACACACCGCCTGCCTTGGTCAGCATCTCCGAGAATTTCGGATCATCGGCTTCCTTGGGGTCGCGCGTGTGGAGAGCCTTCACGTTTTTCCCCCCGAATCTCTTGAGCGTCTTTTCCTCTCCCGATTCCTTATCGAGGGGGTCTTCCATCGCCGTGGGGATCACGACGATGAGAGCATCGGGACCGCCGCTTGCCTCAATGAACTTCTTCCAGATCTCTGGCGCAGCTCCACCACCCCCCACGATCACCAGCGTTCCCTTGGCAACCACGGGCTCGGGTGGTTTGGCCGGTGGGAAGGAGTCCTTCGCGGCACGGTTTGCAGCCGCGCGCCGGAGTTGCACGATGTCGAGCAGCGATCCTGCAGCGTAGGTATCGGCAGCAGCCGGTCGTCCCGGCCCCTTAGCAACACACACGGTAATGTTCGCTTCCCCGATGACGCGGGCACCCCGACCGCGGATCAGCAAGGCAGTTCCTTCATCGATCCCGAGGCCAATCCACGCCGGGTTTGCCGCGATGACGCCTTCCAAACGCTTTTCCCGCTTGCGGGCCGTGAAGTGCTGATCGATCACATAGCCGGGGAGGAAACCCAGTCCCTCACCCGTCTTCGCGGTATCTGTGCCACTCTCGATCATGAGGTCGCTCATGATCGCTGCGCCTGCCGATGTGCCGCCGATCACTCCGCCGCGGGCGTGAAGCTTCTTCAGTTCCTTTTCCACGAGCGTGCCGCGATACGCCGCGGCGATCTTGGCCTGATCGCCGCCACTGAACCAGACGCCGGTTGCTTCGGTGAGCGCATTCGCGAACGCCGGGTCATCGGCCTGCTTTCGGTCGCGTGTATGCAGGAGTTGCACGGATGTCGGCTTCAACTCCTCCCACGACTTCAGGAATGTATCGGCTTTCTTCGCATCATCGGCATCGCTGCTGGCTGTCGGGATGACGATGATCTTGGCCTTCCCTTTGCCAGCGAGGTCAAAAAACGCTTTGCGAGCATCGTCCGGCAGCTTGCCTCCACCCACGATCACGAGTGGACCGGGCAACCCGGCCGGGTCGATAAATGGAATGGTTGGCGCGGCCGAGATGCGGCTGGCAATCAAGGCCACGAGCAGGATGAATGCGAACGACAGGCGGAAACGCATGAGGAACTCCAAATCCATCGAATTGAATTAGGTAGGAAACTGTAAACTAAAGTTGAAAGTGGCCTCTTGGAGGAATCATATCTATGTCGGCCATCACGAAAAAGAAGTTATCCGAAGCCGAATACTTCGCCATCGAACGTGCCGCGGAATTCAAGAGTGAATTTTACAACGGCGAAATGTTCCCGATGACGGGTTTCAATCGGCAACATAATGAGATCAAGGAAAACCTGATCGTTGAAATTGGAGGCCATCTCAAAGGCGGACCATGCCGCTCTCTTTCGGCAGACATGCGCGTGAAAATCGAACGCACGGGGCTTTATACTTATCCCGATCTGCTCATCGTCTGCGGTAAGCCCGAACTCGACCCGGAACACCAGGACATCCTGTACAACCCCAAGGTGATCATCGAGATTCTGTCGGAATCGACAGAGAGCTACGACAGAGGCAAGAAATTCCTGCACTACCGCCAGCTCTCATCGCTCCGGGAATACATACTGGTCAGCCAGGAGCAGAAGTTGGTGGAGCGATTTGTCCGCCAGCCGGACGACACATGGCTCTTGACCACCTTTGACGATCCCGATGGCGAGTTCGCACTCTCGACCGTGCCCGTCCGCGTGCCAATGGCCGATGTGTACCGCGGAGTGGAACCCCTCGAAGAGCCCTTGCGGTGAAGCCGCAGAAATCCGGCTTAACGTGCGCGCTGACTGGGAACAATTACGCCAGACCGGCGGGCAAGTTTGCGGCAGAGGTCCGGGGCAATCGGATTATCGATCAGAAGGCACATCGACAACCTGGGGAGTATTCGTCGATCGGTGAGTAGTTTCACACCTGTTTTCAGTCTGTTGCCATCTAGGTTCAATTGGACCAGATTCTGCAAGGTTGGCGAACTGAGCAAGGCAGAAGTTGCTGCATCGGTCAGTTTACATTTCGAGAGCCACAGAAGTCTGAGATTTCGGAACTTCTCCTCGGTCAACAGATGGGCCGCCCCGGGGCCAATCGGCAAATCGGAAAGTACGAGGTACCTCAGGTTCGGCAGGTTGAGCTTCTGAAGGAACTCTTGGAAGTGGATTGGACGCAGGCCCACATTCCGGTCAACGCCCATGTATCCGAGCCGCAATGTTGTCAGATTGCGGAGGGTCGGGTTTCCGGCGATCGCTTTGAGCCCGGTGGC